>JAICGP010000353.1 GCA_025923055.1 Thermoleophilia bacterium | reverse complement strand
GTCGTGCGCTGGACGGCGGCCGAGATGTCCTGGACGTGGTTGCCCGCCCGAGCCTCGGCGATGCCCGCGGCGAGCGCCGACTGGCACACCTCGAGAAGGCGAGCGGCCTCACCGCCCACGTTCCCGACCGGGAACGTGTAGGCGGAGTCGGCCACGAAGCCGTCCAATGTGACGCCGACGTCCACCGAGAGGAGGTCGCCCTCCTGCAGGCGGTAGGGGCCGGGGATCCCGTGGACGACCATCGAGTTCGGCGACGTGCAGATGGAGGCGGGGAAGCCCCGGTAGCCCTTGAAGGTCGGCACGCCGCCCTCCGAGCGGATGTGCTCCTCTGCGGCCTCGTTGAGCTCGCTCGTCGTGACGCCCGGCTTCACGCGCTCGCCGAGCAGGGCGAGCGTGCGCGCGACGACG
This sequence comes from Thermoleophilia bacterium, assembly GCA_025923055.1. Lineage (GTDB taxonomy): Bacteria > Actinomycetota > Thermoleophilia > Gaiellales > Gaiellaceae > JAIBJN01. The sequence continues at coordinate 1,109 of JAICGP010000353.1, read as the reverse complement.
TCGCCCGCCCGGCCCATCGCCTCGATCTCGGCCTTCGACTTGCGGACGATCATGAGCCGCTCTGCTGCGCGGCGGCCAGAACCTGCTGCACCTCCGAGAAGACCTGCTCGACGGTACGGTCGGCGTGGATGCCCACGAGGATGCCCCTGGCGCGGTAGTACTCGACGAGCGGCTCGCTCTGCTCGTGGTAGACCTCGAGTCGGTACTGGATCCGGTCGGGCGTGTCGTCGCTCCGACCCTCGACGCCGGCGCGGCCGAGCAGGCGCTGGACGGCGATCTCGTCCGCGACCTGGAAGTCGAGCACGACGCTGAGCTCGCCGCGGTCGATCTCGGCGAGGACGCGGTCGAGCGCCTCGGCCTGCGCGAGCGTGCGCGGAAAGCCGTCGAGGACGAAGCCGCGGGCAGTGTCGTCCTGGCCGAGGCGCGCCCGGACGACCTCGATCGTCAGCTCGTCGGGGACGAGATCCCCGACGTCGAGGATCGACCGCACGCGCTCGCCGAGCTCCGTGCCCGCGGCGCACTCGGCGCGAAACATGTCGCCGGTGTTCACGTGCGGGATCCCGGCGTCGGCCGCGATCAGCTTCCCCTGGGTGCCCTTGCCGGCCCCGGGAGGGCCGAGGATGACGATGTCGAGCGGCATCAGTGGCTCGTCCGGTGACGTCGCATGGTCTCTGGCGCGCGAAAACCGCGCCAGGTTAGGACGCAGGGAGCCCCTTTGCTAGCGGCAAAGGGGCGACTGAGGACGACGCATGGCGAAGCGTTTGCAGCCGCCAGAGGCCGGGCGTACGTTGCCGGGCGAGCCACAGCTAGCGCAGGAAGCCCTCGTAGTGGCGCATCATCATCTGCGACTCCATCTGGCGCATGGTGTCGAGCGCGACGCCCACCACGATGAGGATCGACGTGCCGCCGAGCGCGGCGGAGGTCGCCTGCGAGAAGCCGCCGTAGCGGATGAAGAGCGTCGGCAGGGTCGCCACGAGCGCGAGATAGAGCGAGCCGGGGAGCGTCAGGCGCGTCAGCACGCGGTCGAGGTACTGCGCGGTCGGGGGGCCGGGGCGGATGCCCGGGATGTAGCCGCCGTGCTTGCGCAGGTTGTCCGCCTGGTCGATCGG
>JAICGP010000352.1 GCA_025923055.1 Thermoleophilia bacterium | reverse complement strand
GGGGTCGAGGCTGACGGCGGCGTGGGCCAGCACGTAGTGGAGCGGCGCGCCGCCTCGCTCGCCGAGCACCGTCTCGAGCACCTCGCCGAGCGGGCGGCGGCTGACGAAGAAGGCGAGCGTCTCGTCCTCGTGCGGCGGCAGGGCGTGGAGCCGCAGGAGGAGGAAGGCGGCGAGGCTCGCGGTGATCGCCCCGACCGCGAGCCGAAAGCCGTCGACCCTCCGGCGGGCGGCGAGGAGGGGGCGGCGCGCGCTTGGCACTCGCTCGTCGCGAGTGCCGGTGGCGACCGTGCCCGCTGCTAGCATCTCCCCCTGCAAACCGCGGCCTTTCCTCGATGCCGATCTACGAATACCGCTGCCCCCAGGGCCACACGTTCGAGCTGTTCCAGCGGATGACCGATCCGCCGCCCGAAACGTGCCAGGTCTGCGGCGAGGCGCCCGTCACGAAGGTGCTGTACCCCGCTGCGATCCACTTCAAGGGCTCCGGGTTCTACTCCACGGACTACGGGCGCGGGAACCGGCGGGCGGCCCAGAAGGAGAGCGGGGACGGCGCCGGAGACGCGGGCGAGAAGAAGGCCGACAAGGCGGACAAGACCGAGCCGAAGGCCGCCGAGCCCAGCTAGCTGCCGCCCACCCGGCAGCCGGGGCCGAAGGGGCCGGAGCCGGGCGGGGGCGGCTGCGGCGCCGACTCTCCGGTGACCATGGCGATCACGGAGACGTTCTCCTCCGTCCCGAGGATCACCGACTGGCCGTTCAGGTCGGCGATCGTGCCGCCCAGCTTGCAGCGGAGCGTGCCGCTCTCGGGCGTCCGGTACTCGACCCAGCCGAGCTGGATCAGCTCGTTCGCGGAGAGGTCGGTCGCAAGCGGCTTCACGAGGTCGTCGCCGATGAACGGCATGCGCAGGAACGTGCCGAAGCTCGTCACCTCGTCCGCCGTCGCCTGCACGACGGCCTGCTGGCGCTCGCCGCGGGCGATGTCGTTCTCGGACGGGTCGAGCTGGTTCTGGCGGATGCGCGAGTAGATGAGCGCGCGGCGGCCGTCCATCTCCTGCTCGCCGCGTCGGAAACGCCATCCCTCCCACCGGTCGCACCGCGCCACCGTCGCGTGCGGGCAGTCGAACTTGTTCGAGAGGATCCGCTTCGGCACGGTGACGGTGATGCCGCCGAGCGCGTCGATCACGTCCCGGAACTCCGAGAAGTTCACGACCACGACGTGGTTGATGGGGATGCCCGTCAGGCTCTGGACGGTTCGGATCGCCAGCGTCGACCCGCCGTAGGCGTAGGCGGCGTTGACCTTGTCCAGGCCGCGGCCGGGGATGTCGACCCGCAGGTCGCGCGGGATCGAGAGGAGCGCGATGCGGTTCTCGTCCGGGTCGGTGTGGACTACCATGATCGCGTCGGACCGGAACGGCCCTTCCCGCCGCGGCCCCTCGTCGGTGCCCAGGACGAGGATCGTGGACGGGTTCGAGAGGAGGAGGCCTTCCTGCGGGGAGAGGGCCCGGTAGGCGCGCGAGTCGAGCCGCTCG
>JAICGP010000351.1 GCA_025923055.1 Thermoleophilia bacterium | reverse complement strand
TCGCCGGGACGCTCTGGTGGATCTACTTCGACTACGTCGACTCCTCGATCATGAAGCGGACGATCGCCGCCGGGCAGACGTACCTGTACGCGCACCTGCCGCTGCTCATCGGGCTCGCGGCCCTGGGCGCCGGTGTGAAGCTGGGGATCAAGTCGACGCAGGAGGCGGGGCTCACCGGCGAGGTGTCGTGGCTGATCGGCGGCGGCGTCGCGCTCTTCATGGCCGCCGTCGCAGTCCTCCACCTGGTGACGACCCGCTCGGGCCGCGACGTCGACGTGTGGCTGCGCGTCGGCACGGCCGTGCTCGCCCTCGGGCTGGGCGCGGCCGGTCAGGAGATCGGGGTCGTCGCGCTCCTCGCCATTCTCGCCGCGGCGCTCACCGGGCAGATCGCGCTGGAGCTCGCGCGGGCCGAGCGGCCGGCCGGGCTGGACGCGGGCGGCATCGAGATCGGGTAGCCGCCGGCGCCGTCAGACCTCGAGCTCGACCGGGACGAGCTCGACGGTGAAGCGGGCGCCGTCGCGGACCACGGTGGTGGAGACGCGCGAGCCGATCAGCTCGCCGGCCATGAGGCGCTGGAGGTCGTCGACGCCCTCGACTGGCGTGTCCTCGACGGCGACGATCAGATCCTCGGGGCGCAGGCCGGCGAGAGCGGCCGGGCTGCCCTCCACGACCTCGACGACCTCGACGCAGGCGTCGCGGTCGAGCTCGCGCGCGAGGCGCGGAGGCAGCGGCCGCGAGCCGCCGGCGATCCCGATGTAGGCGCGCGTGAAGCGCCCCTCGCGCATGAGCGCAGCGAGGATCTTCCGGGTCGTGTCGTTGATGGGCACGGCGAGCCCGAGCCCGACGCCCGCCACGGCCGTGTTGATGCCGACGACGCAGCCGCGGCCGTCCGCGAGCGCGCCGCCGGAGTTCCCCGGGTTGAGCGCCGCGTCGGTCTGGATGACGTTCTCGACGATCCGCCCCGCCGCGCGCGAGCGCACCGGCAGCGAGCGGCCGAGCGCCGAGACGACGCCGGCGGTGACGGAGCCGGCGAAGCCGTGCGGGTTCCCGATCGCGACGACGAGCTGGCCGACGCGCAGCCGCTCGGCGTCGCCTAGCTCCGCGGGGACGAGATCCGCTGCGTCCGAGCGCAGGACGGCGAGGTCGGAGAGCGGATCGGCGCCAACGACCTCGCCGGAGACCTCGCGTCCGTCCACGAACGTCGCCTCGACCTTGCCGTCCGTCCCGGCGACGACGTGCGCCGAGGTGAGCATGAAGCCGTCGGGCGTGATGACGACGCCGCTGCCGCCACCCGTCGCCACGCGGCCGCCGCGGACCCGGCGTGCGACGCGCAGGTTCGCCACGGACGGCGAAAGCCGCTCGGCGACCGTGACGACCGCCCGCGAGTACGCGTCGAGCGCCTCCTCCTCCGAGACCGGCTCCGCCTCGGCGCCGGGCTGCTCGGGCCCGAGGAGCGCGTCGATGAACGTAAGATCGGCCACGCTGCCACGCTAGCTGACGGGTCCCGGTCTACGACAGGAGGCGC
>JAICGP010000350.1 GCA_025923055.1 Thermoleophilia bacterium | reverse complement strand
GATCGTCCGCGCCCGGCCCGGGATCGGCGCGATCGCCGGAGCGCTCGGCCGTGTGCTCCTCGCCGGCCGGACGCCCGAGCAGCTCGTCGAAGAGGCCAACGCGGTGATCGGCTCCCGGGAGCGCGCCGCGGCGGCGATCGCCGTCCTCCTCTCCCAGGAGCTCGCCGGCAAGGTCGTCATGACGCACTCCGCCTCCCAGACCGCCCGCGAGGCGCTCCTGCACGCGCAGCCCGCACGGGTCGTCTGCACCGTCTCCGGGCCGATCGGCGAGGGGCGCGCGTTCGCCGAGGAGCTGGCGGAGGCAGGCCTCGCCACCGAGGTGGTCGCCGACGGGGACGCGGAGCACGCCGTCGGGAGCGTCGACGTCCTCCTGCTCGGCGCCGACACGGTCTTCCACGACGGCTCGCTCGTGAACAAGGTGAACACGAACGAGCTCACGAAGGCGGCGAAGAAGGCTGCCGTCCCCGTGATCGTCGCGTGCGAGGTCCTGAAGCTCGCTCCGGACGACCCCTTCGACCCCGAGGAGGGTCGCGTCGACCTGACGCCCGCCGACCAGATCGACCTGATCGCCACCGAGGAGGGCATCTTTCCCGCGGCCGAGATCTCGGTGCTCACGGACCGGACGCCCTTCCTGCGCGAGGGCTACGAGCTCCTGCGGTCCTAGACGCGGACGAGCGTGAGCTCCAGGCGCCGTTCCGGGATGACCCTGCTGGCGCTGGGGCTCCTGCTCGGGATGGTCGCCGCCTTCACGTACACCGAGGCGCTGAAGCTGGAGCGCTCGCCCGTGGGCGGCGCCCGCTTCGACCGCTGGCTCTCCCCCGTCTGCCGCTGCCCGCACGACTCCGCCGTCCTCAGCTTCGAGCTGCGCCAGGCGGAGCGCATCGCCGTCGCCGTCGTCAACCGGGACGGGGAGCGCGTCCGGCTGCTCGTCTCCGGGATCAGGAGGCCGCCGGGACGGGTGACGCTGACGTGGGACGGCCGCGACGAGGAGGGCAGGATCGTGCCGGACGGGGCCTACCGCCTTCGGATCCGGCTCCTCGACGAGCGGCGCCGGATCGTCGTGCCCGAGGACGTGAACGTCGACACGACGGCTCCCCGCGTACGCCTGCGCAGCGTCTCGCCGGCCGTCCTCTCCTCCGGGGAAGCGCTCGTCGCGCGCTACCGGTCGAGCGAGCGCGGCGCCGCCGTCCTCCTCGTCGACGAGACCGAGGTTCGCCGGGGCCCGTCGCGCTCCCCGGGCACGCACCGGATCAGGTGGCCCGGGGCGGTCGACGAGGGCATGCTCGCCCCCGGGGCACATGCGGTGACGGTCGTCGTCGAGGATGCGGCGGGCAACCGCTCCGAGCCGACGGTCGCGGTCACGATCCTCGTCGTCGAGCCTGAGCCCAGCTGAGCGCGCCGCGCGGCCGGGCGCGGGAGGTCGCCTGCGTCTCCGCGGCCGGCTCGCGTGCGGGCTCCGGCACGGTGACGAGGCAGGCGGCCGCGAGCCCGACCAGGAGCCAGGTGAACGGGTCGTCGAAGAAGCCG
>JAICGP010000349.1 GCA_025923055.1 Thermoleophilia bacterium | reverse complement strand
GCGTCGAGGTCCTCCTGGAACGAGGCCTCCTCGGTGATCTGCCCCTCCTCGATCCCGAGCTGCTCTACCAGCACGTCCTTCACCCGCTCGTGGATCTCCTCGCGCGTAGCTGCCATCTCGGTTCTCTCCCTGCCTTTCTGTGGTGTGCGGACGCCCAGCGGGACGGCGCCGGATGCTACCACGGCACGCTCGGACGTTTCACGGGGCGGCCCCCTGCGCGGCGCGGGTCGCGAGCCGCTCGGCAACGCGGTCGACGACCGCGCCGGCCACGCCGCGGGCGGCGTAGCGGATCGCGTTCGCGATCGCCGTCCGCGACGAGTTACCGTGCGCGATCACGACGAGCCCGCGCAGGCCGAGGAGGTAGGCCCCGCCGTACGTGTCGGGGTCGAGGCGAGTCCGCAGGGCCCGCGCCGCCGGACGGATCAGGAGGCCGCCGACTCGCCCGCGGAGGGAGGTCGTCACCTCCTCGCGGAACGCCTCGAGCGTCGCCTTGATGGTCCCTTCGAGGAGCTTCAACGCGACGTTGCCCGTGAAGCCGTCGCAGACGACGACGTCCGCGGCCTTGCGCAGGAGGTCGCGGCTCTCCACGTTGCCGACGAAGCGCAGGCCGGGCGCGGCCGCGAGCTGCTCGTGCGCCTCGCGGACGAGGCGGTTCCCCTTCTCGGGCTCCTCGCCGATCGAGAGGAGCCCCACGGTGGGCCGGTCGAGGGCGGCGATGTCCTCGGCGAACACGGCTCCCATGTGGGCGAACTGGACGAGGTGCTCGGGGCGCGCGTCGGCGTTCGCGCCGGCGTCGAGGAGGATCGAGGGTCCGCCGAGAGCGGGGAGCGGCACGGCGATGGCGGGCCGGTGGACGTCGGGCAGACGCCGCACCTCGACGAGCGCGGCGGCGAGCATCGCGCCCGTGTTCCCCGCGGAGACGACCGCGTCGGCGTCGCCGTCGCGGACTGCCCGGCAGGAGCGGAAGAGCGAGCTCTCCCGCTTCTCGCGCAGGGCGTCCGACGGCTTCTCGTCCATGGCCACGACCGCCTCGGTGTGGACGATCTCGAGGCCGCCCGCCAGGGGCTCGAGCAGGTCGCGAGGCCCGTAGAGGACGGGCACGACGTCGTCGGAGGCCGCCGCGAGGGCGCCGGCGACGATCTCCTCGGGCGCCCGATCGCCGCCCATGGCGTCGACGGCGACGCGGACGGGCACCAGACTTAGGGGGCCGGTGTCTCGAGCGGCTCGACCTCGCGGCCCCGGTAGGTGCCGCAGGTCGGGCAGACGTGGTGAGGCCGCTTCGGCCGGTGGCACTGCGCGCACTCGACGAGCGCCGGCACCGCGGCCTTGTGGTTCGCGCGCCGCTTGTCGCGGCGGGACTTCGAGGTCTTTCGCTTCGGAACGGCCATCGCGGCGGTCGAGTATAGCGACTGCGGGCTCCGCGCCCCCCAGCCCGCCGACCGCGGGGAACCCCGGCGGGCGCAGCTCCGGGCGTGGCCCGAAGAGGGTCGCTAGAGGCGGTCGCGGAGCTCGGAGAGGGCGGCCCAGCGCGGGTCGGCGGCCTCGCCCTCGT
>JAICGP010000348.1 GCA_025923055.1 Thermoleophilia bacterium | reverse complement strand
CCCGAGCTCGAGGCGGCGCTCTTCCAGGGAGTCGTCGACGTGCGCGAGCGCCGCAGTGACACCCTGGGCGAGGACCTCCTCCTCGTCACGGTGCCCGTGGCGAACGACGGGCAGGTGGTGGGAGCGCTCCGCGTCTCGGCGCCGATGGGGCAGGTCGACGCGAGCGTGCGCTCCAGCTGGCTCCGGCTGGCGCTGATCGGGCTCGCCGTCGTCGCGGCCGGGCTCGGCCTCGCCTGGATTCTCGCCGGCTCGGTCGCGCGACCGCTCGAGCAGCTCCGCGCGGCCGCCGGACGGCTCGGCCGCGGCGACCTCGACGCCCGCGTGCAACCGCAGGGACCCAGAGAGCTCGACGAGCTCGGCCGCTCGTTCAACCGCATGGCGGGCGCGCTCTCCGCGAACCTGGGCGCGCAGCGGGACTTCGTCGCCAACGCCTCGCACCAGCTGCGAACCCCGCTCACGGGGATCAAGCTGCGGCTCGAGGCGATCCGGGCCGAGGGGGGCGCGGCCGCCGAGCAGGCGGCGAAGGCGGAAGCGGAGCTCGACCGGCTGAGCGCGCTCGTCGACGACCTGCTCGCCCTTGCCCGGGCCTCGTCGCAGGAGGAGACGGGCGAGCCGGTCGACCTCTCGGAGGTCGCCCGCGCCGCGGCGCGGCGGTGGGAGGAGCCGGCCGCGGAAGCGGAGCACGACCTCGCGCTCGCCGACGGCGCCGGCGGCCGGGCCTGGGCCGCGCCCGACGACCTCGCGCACATCCTCGACAACCTGATCGAGAACGCGATCCGCTACACGCCGGGCGGCACGCGCATCACGGTGGCCGCGGACCGTGTGGACGGCCGGCCGGCGCTCGTCGTGGCCGACGACGGGCCGGGCATCCCGCCCGAGGAGCGCGAGCGGGTCTTCGATCGCTTCTACCGCGGCTCCGGCGGCCGGCGGACGGCGCCCGGCACGGGGCTCGGGCTCGCGATCGTGGCCGAGCTCGCCGAGCGGTGGGAGGGGGAGGCCGAGCTGCTCGACGGGCCGGGGACGCGCGTGCGCGCCTCGTTCCCGCCGGCGCCTGCCGATTCGTCACCGTCGCCCAACCATTTCTGAAGGATCGCCCTGCTAGCGTCGAAGCCGTGCGCCGCCTCCGCGTCCTCCTCGCCGCCGCCCTCGGGCTCGCGCTGCCGGCCGGGCTCGCCCTCGCCGTCTACCTGAGCTCGGCGGGGCCGCTCGCAGCGGTTCCCGCGGTCGTCTCGGTGCCGTCCCAGCAGATCGCCAGGCCGGTGGCGACGACGACGGAGGCCGTGACCACGACCGAGCGACGCGAGGACGACAGCCGGGACGAGCGCGAGGAGCCCGACGACGACCTGCCGGGCAAGTGCGACGACCCCGACCACCGCCTGGATCCGGACTGCGACCCGCGCCTCGCCGACTCGGACGACGACTCGAGCGGTCCCGGCTCGGGCTCCGGCGACGATTCGAGCGGCAAGGGCTCCGGCTCGGACGGCGACTCGAGCGGCAAGGGCTCGGGCGACGACTAGGAGGGTTTGGGCGCCATGTGGCTCGTCGCCGGGGTGCGACGGTCGTT
>JAICGP010000347.1 GCA_025923055.1 Thermoleophilia bacterium | reverse complement strand
GCAGGAGCACATCGTCGTCCAGAACCACTCGCGGCGGCGCCTCGCGTTCGACCTGGCGCTCGAGCTCGGGAACGACTTCGCGGACATCTTCGCGGTCAAGGAGTACGACTTCGCCCTCGGCGACCCGGAGCACGCGCGGCCCCTGCCTGCCGCCGTCGCGCCGGTGTACGAGCCGGACGGCAACCAGTTCGTCATCGCGCAGGAGACCGAGGGGTTCCACGGGATCACGCAGGTCGTGTTCTCGGAGCGCGGCGAGGCCTCCGACTCGACGGTGACGTACCGCGTCGAGCTCGGGCCCCGGGAGAGCTGGCGCCTCCGCGTCGACGTCATCCCCGCTGCAGACGGCATCCGGACCGCCGTCGAGGTCGCGGAGCGGCGCTTCGGGGACGAGCTCGCCCGGGTGCGCGCCTCGCTTGCCGCCTGGCGCCTGCGCGTCCCGCAGCTCCGCGGCTCGTGGGACGAGCTGTTGCACACGTTCGCCCAGTCGGTCGCAGACCTCTCCTCGCTCCGCATGGACGAGGACCCGCGGCTGCCCGGCCAGCTTCCCGCGGCCGGGATGCCGTGGTTCATGACGATCTTCGGCCGCGACACGCTCATCACGTGCCTGCAGACGCTGCTGTTCGGGCCGGAGCTCGCCCAGAACGCCCTCGCGGTGCTGGCCGAGCTCCAGGCGACCGAGGACGATCCGGCGGCCGACGCCGAGCCGGGCAAGATCGTGCACGAGGTGCGGCACGGCCAGGCGGCCCGCGCATGGTTCCCGCGCTACTACGGGACGGTCGACGCCACGCCGCTCTACCTCGTCCTCCTCTCCGAGGTGTGGCGCTGGACCGACGACGCGGCGCTCGTCCGCGACCTGCGGGGGCCGGCGCTGCGGGCGCTCGAGTGGATCGACCGCTACGGCGACCTGGACGGCGACGGTTTCGTCGAGTACGAGCGGCGGTCGCCGGGCGGCCTCGTCAACCAGTCCTGGAAGGACTCCGGCGACTCGCAGCTCTACCGCGACGGGACGATCGCGCGCGCCCCGATCGCGCCGTGCGAGGTGCAGGGCTACGTCTACGACGCGAAGCTGCGCCTCGCGGAGCTCGCCCGCGACGTCTGGCGCGAGCGGGAGCTCGCCGATCGGCTCGAGCGCGAGGCGGCCGCGCTCCGCGACCGCTTCGACGAGGCGTTCTGGTGCGAGGCGCGCGGCGGCTACTACGCGCTCGCGCTCGACGCGGAGAAGGAGCGCGTCGACGCGCTCACCTCGAACATCGGCCACCTGCTCTGGAGCGGGATCGTCCCTCCCGAGCGCGTGGACGCGGTCGTCGACCAGCTGATGGGCGAGGAGCTCTGGTCGGGCTGGGGCGTTCGCACGATGTCGTCCGGCGACGCCGGCTTCAACCCGCTCGCGTACCACAACGGCACCGTCTGGCCTCACGACAACGCGCTTGTCGCCTGGGGCCTCGCGCGCTACGGGCGCTGGCCGGAGGCGCAGCGGATCGTCCGCCGCATGCTGAACGCCGCCTCGTACTTCGGCCACCAGCTCCCGGAGGTCTTCGCCGGCTTCTCCCGCACGGACACGCCGTTCCCG
>JAICGP010000346.1 GCA_025923055.1 Thermoleophilia bacterium | reverse complement strand
GTCGGCGTGGCCCCCACCGACGTCCCGACGATGCCGATCGAGTTCTCCGCGGCCGCGTTCCGGCTCGGCCACAGCATGGTCCGCGAGGACTACAGCTGGAACCGGCGCTTCGACTTCGGGACCGGCACGCTCGACCTGCTCTTCGAGTTCTCCGGCGCAAGCGGCACGCTGGGCGGCGGGCGGCGCCTGCCGAGCAACTGGCTCGTCGACTGGCGTCGCTTCTACGACTTCTCGGAGGCCGGCCGCGCCGACCTCGTCGTGCCGGCGGCGCGGTTCAACCGGGCGATGCGGATCGACACGTCGCTCGTCTTCCTGCTCCGTTTCCTGCCGGGGTTCCCCTTCGAGGAGTCGAGCCTCGCCTTCCGCAACCTCGTCCGGGCGAAGATGCTGAGGCTCGCCAGCGGCCAGCAGCTCGCGAGGTTCCTGCGGGGAAAGGGCGTCTCGGTGCAGACCCTGAGGAAGGCCCAGCTCCGCGACGGCGCCAAAGGAGCCGAGCTCGACCGGCTGACGAAAGCCCAGCGCGATGCGGTCCTGCGCGACACGCCGCTCTGGTTCTACGTCCTGCGCGAGGCCGAGCTCGACGGGGGCAGGCTCCACGGCGTCGGCGCCCGGCTCGTCGCCGAGACCTTCCACCGGGCCATGGAGGGGAGTGAGTTCTCGATCGTGCGCGACCCGGCCTGGCGGCCGACGCTCGGCCCCGACTCCCGGACCTTCCGGATGGTCGACCTCCTGCTCTTCGCCTTCCGGGGCAGGAAGCGCCTGCTCGCGCCGCTCGGCTGAGGGAGGCTAGCCGGCCTCGCCGTCCGGCGACATGTACGGGTAGCGGTAGTCCGACGGCGGGAGGAACGTCTCCTTGATGGTCCGCGGGCTCACCCAGCGGATCAGGTTCCACATCGAGCCGGCCTTGTCGTTCGTCCCCGAGGCGCGTGCGCCCCCGAAGGGCTGCTGCGCGACGACCGCGCCGGTCGGCTTGTCGTTGACGTAGAGGTTCCCGGCCGCGTAGCGGAGCACGTCGGCGGCCTCCGCGAGCGCGTCCCGGTCGTCGGAGAAGATGGCGCCCGTCAGCGCGTAGGGCGCCGAGCGGTCGACGAGCTCGAGCGTCTCCTCCCACTTCCCGTCCGGGTAGACGAACGTGGTCACGACCGGCCCGAAGAGCTCGTCGCGGAGGAGGCGGAAGTCGGGGTCGGAGGTCCGGATCACGGTGGGCTCGACGAAGTAGCCCTCGCTGTCGTCGTAGCCGCCGCCGACGACGACCTCGCTCTCGGCGTCGGCCTTCGCCTCCTCGATCGCCTCCTTCTGGGTCGCGAACGCGCTCGCGTCGATGACGGCGCCCATGAAGTTCGAGAAGTCCGAGACGTCGCCGACCTTGATCGTGCGGACCTGCTCCACGAGCCGCTCCTGCAGCTCGGGCCACATGCTCTCGGGCGCGAACACGCGCGAGGCGGCCGAGCACTTCTGCCCCTGGTACTCGAACGAGCCGCGCAGGATCGCGGTCGCGACGCGGTCGGCGTCGGCGGTCGGATGGGCGACGATGAAGTCCTTGCCGCCCGTCTCGCCGACGATGCGCGGGTAGCTCCG
>JAICGP010000345.1 GCA_025923055.1 Thermoleophilia bacterium | reverse complement strand
GTTCGACAGCTCGAACGCGGCGCTGCTCGTGAGCCGCGAGAGGCTCACCGTCGCCACGGACGGCCGCTACACGGAGGCGGCGAGCGCGCTCGACGGCGTCGAGGTGGTCACGGCCGACCGCGACCTGCTCGGCTGGCTCGGGGTCCGCCTCGCGGACTTCGTCGAGGGGCCGGTCGCCTTCGAGGCCGAGACGGTCACGGTGGCGGGCCACGAGGCGCTCTCGGCGGACGGCACGGCCCTCGTCCCCGCGAAGGGCGTCGTGCTCGGGCTGCGGGCGGTGAAGGACGGCGGCGAGCTCGACGCGGTCCGCCGCGCCGCCCGCGTCACGCTCGACGCGTACGAGCGCCTGGCGCAGGAGCCTCTCGTCGGCCGGACCGAGGCGGAGGTCGCCTGGTGGCTGGAGCGGGCGCTCCGCGACGAGGGCGCCGACGCGATGGCGTTCCCGCCCATCGTCGCGTCGGGGCCGAACGCCGCGCTGCCGCACCACCACCCGGGTCGGCGCGAGATCGGCCCGAACGAGACCGTCGTGGTCGACGCCGGCGCGCTCGTCGACGGCTACTGCGCCGACTGCACCCGCACCTTCGCCACGGGCGAGCTGCCTGAGCGCCTCAGGGCCGCCTACGCGCTCTGCCGCCAGGCGCAGGAGAGCGCGCTCGCCGCCGTGCGGCCGGGCGCGACCGGCGTCGACCTCGACGCGGTCTCGCGCACGGAGATCGAAGAGTCGGGGCTCGCGCCCGTCCTCCACGGGCTCGGTCACGGCGTGGGCCTCGAGGTGCACGAGCTGCCCGTTCTGCGGCCCACCTCCACCGACGTCCTCGCCGCCGGAAACGTCGTCACCGTCGAGCCCGGCGTGTACCTCGCGGGCGAGGGAGGTGTCCGGATCGAGGACCTCGTCATCGTCGGCGAGGACGGGCCCGAGGTGCTGACCACGTTCACGAAGGACCTGTTGACCCTCCACTAGACTTCCGCCCCGTGGCGGAGACCGTCTCCACGAACCAGTTCAAGAACGGAATGCACGTCGAGCTCGACCGGCAGGTCTGGCGCATCGTCGAGTTCCAGCACGTCAAGCCCGGCAAGGGCGGCGCCTTCGTCCGCACGAAGCTGAAGAACCTCGAGACCGGCGCCGTCGTCGACCGGACCTTTCGCGCGGGCGAGAAGATGCCCCGCGTCCGCACCGAGACGAAGAACGTCCAGTACCTCTACGACTCCGGCGACGAGGTCGTCTTCATGGACGCGGAGACCTACGAGCAGCTCTCCCTGCCGCGCGCGGACGTCGCGCAGGAGCTCGACTTCGTCCAGCCCTCCGCGACCGTCCAGCTCCTCACCGTCGACGGGCGGCCGGGCGGCATCCAGCTTCCCGCCTCCGTGGAGCTCTCCGTGACGGACACGGAGCCGGGCGTCCGCGGGGACACCGTCTCGAACGTGACGAAGCCCGCGACGCTCGAGACGGGCGCCGTCGTCCAGGTGCCGCTCTTCGTGAACGTGGGCGACCGGGTGAAGGTCGACACCCGTGAGCGCCGCTACATCTCCCGGGCCTGAACCGGTGCCCCGGCTGGTCGACACGACGATCCGGCTCCTCT
>JAICGP010000344.1 GCA_025923055.1 Thermoleophilia bacterium | reverse complement strand
AGCCGCTCATGACGAGCCTCGGGGTCGACGCCACGACGCGCGCGAGCTTCTACCTCTACACGCTGCCCGAGGAGATCGACAGGCTCGTCGAGGGGCTCCAGCGGGCGCGTAAGCTGTTCTCGTAGCCAATGTCCGAGCTCGACAGCCTCTACCGCGAGGTCATCCTCGACCACTACAAGAACCCGCGCGGCCACGGGGTGATCGCCGAGCCCGACGCCGAGGCCGAGGGGCAGAACCCGCTGTGCGGCGACGAGGTATCGATCGCGGTCGAGTTCGAGGGCGACACGATCGCCGACGTGAAGTTCCAGGGCCGCGGCTGCGCGATCAGCCAGGCGGCCACCTCGATGCTGATGGACATGGTCAAGGGACGCACGGCCGACGAGGTCGCGTCGATGTCCCGTGACGAGCTGCTCGAGGAGGTCGGCATCCCGCTCACCCCCGTGCGCCTCAAGTGCGCGCTCCTCGGCCTCGGGGTGCTCAAGGTCGCGCTCCACAAGGGCAAGGGCACCCCGCTCCCCGAGGAGTGGGCGGGCCTCGACGAGCTCGAGCTGAAGTAAGGCGCCCTGTCCGTGGCGCAGCTGACCGTCTGCCCCGTCGAGGAGCTCCCGCCGGGCGAGGTGAAGATCGTCCGCGCCGGCGAGCTCGCGCTCGGGGTCTACAACTGCGACGGCGAGTACTTCGCCCTCGAGGACCGCTGCTCGCACGACGACGGGCCGCTCTGCGAGGGCGACTTCGAGCCCGCCGAGTGCATCGCGATCTGCCCGCGCCACGGTGCCCGCTTCGACGTCCGCACCGGGCGGGCGCTGACGCTGCCTGCCTACCTCCCCGTCGACACGTTCGACGTCACGGTCGAGGACGGCATGGTCCTGGTCGAGGTCCCCTAGGCGAGGCTACAATCGGTGTGTGGGATCGAGGCCGGAACGTGTGGCGCGGAACGAGTCGCTCTTCCGTGAGGTGAACGAGCGCATCAAGCAGGTGAACCAGCACTTCCAGACGGACGAGGAGGCCGACTTCATCTGTGAATGCGGCGACGACGACTGCACGCAGCCGGTCGGCCTGACGCTCGACGAGTACGAGGGCGTTCGCCGGCGCAGCACGCTCTTCGCCGTCGTCCCGGGTCATGTCGAAGCCGACGTCGAGCGCGTGGTCGAGCAGACCGAGCGCTTCGTCGTCGTCGAGAAGACGGACCCGGAGGCCGCCGCGATCGCGGCCGCCGACGATCCCCGCGCGTAACGGCCTGCCGTGCTCGAAGACCGGGTCCGCGCGGTGCTCGCCCGGCTCGAGAGGGAGGCGACCGGGCCGCCCCACCAGGTGGCGCCGGACACGGGCCGCTTCCTCTTCTCGCTCGTGGCGCCGCAGACCGACTGCCTCGTGCTCGAGGTGGGCGGCGGCCGCGGCTACTCGACGATCTGGCTCGCGGCCGGCATCCGTTACTTCTCCGGCAACGTCGTCTCGCTGGAGCGCGATCCCGCGGCGGCGGAGGCCTGGAGGCGGAACGTCGCCGAGGCGGGCCTCGACGGCTGGGCGGAGCTGATCGAGGGCGATGCGCTCGAGACGCTGGCGGCGATCGAGGACGTCTTCGACGTCGTCTTCCTCGACGCCGCGAAGGACGAGTACGAGCGCTACTT
>JAICGP010000343.1 GCA_025923055.1 Thermoleophilia bacterium | reverse complement strand
GTGACCCGGTTCCGGAGCGCTCTGGCGGACGGCTCCGATCCGCGCGCCGCGGTGCGCGAGGCGGTGTCGACCGCCGGCCGGAGCGTGCTCGTGGCCGGCGGGACCGTCGTCGTCTCGCTGCTCGGCCTCTTCCTCATGGGCATCGGCTACCTCCAGGGCGTCGCCCTCGGCGCGAGCCTGGCGGTCCTCGTCGTCATGGCGGCGTCGGTGACGCTGCTCCCGGCCGTGCTCGCCTTCGCCGGCCACCGGGTCGACCGGCTCCGCGTGCCCGGCCTCGGCGGGACGCTCTCGTCCGACGGCGGCGGCCTCTCGAGCCGCTGGAGCCGGGGCGTCCAGCGGCGCGCCTGGCCCGCAGCCGTCTTCACCTCCGTCCTGCTCGTCGCGCTCGCAGCCCCCGTCCTCGGCCTTCGCTTCGGGTTCCCGGACGAGGGCACCGACCCGGTGGGCTCGTCGACCAGGGAGGCGTACGAGCTCGCGAGCGAGGGCTTCGGCCCGGGCTCGGCGGGCCCGCTCCTCCTCGTCGCCGAGCTCGACGGGGAGAACGCAGACGCCGTGCTCGGGAGGATCGCGGGGAGGGTGACCGGATCGCCGGGCGTCGCCTACGTCGGCGAGCCGGTGCGGAGCCCCGACGGGGAGGCCGCGTTCCTGACCGTCGCCCCCGTCGGGTCGCCCCAGAGCGACGAGACCGCCGACCTCGTCCAGGCGCTCCGGGACGACGTCCTTCCGGCGGCGCCGGCGGGGAGCGACGTCGACGTCCACGTCGGCGGGCTGACGGCCGCGTTCGTCGACCAGACCGACTACGTCACCGGCCGCCTGCCGCTCTTCTTCGCCGGCGTCCTCGGCCTCTCGTTCCTGCTCCTGCTCGCGGCCTTCCGCTCGCCGCTCCTGGCGCTGAAGGCGGGGGTCATGAACATGCTCTCGATCGGCGCGGCCTACGGGGTGACGGCGCTCGTCGCGGAGGGAGGCGCCGTCGGACGGCTGATCGGCGTCGAGGGCGACACGCCCGTGCCGCCCTTCATGCCCGTGATGATGTTCGCGATCCTCTTCGGGCTCTCGATGGACTACGAGGTCTTCCTCCTCTCGCGCGTGCGCGAGGAGTACCTGAAGCACGGCGACACGTCTCGCGCGGTGCGAGACGGCCTGGCGAAGACGGCGCGGGTGATCACTGCCGCCGCCGCGATCATGGTCGCCGTCTTCCTCGCGTTCGTCTTCTCGACGGAGGTCTTCCTGAAGCTGATGGGCGTCGGGATGGCGACTGCGATCCTCGTGGACGCGACGCTGGTGCGGATGGTGCTCGCGCCCGCGCTCATGCAGCTCATGGGGCGGGCGAACTGGTGGCTCCCGTCGTGGCTCGACCGCCTGCTGCCGCGGCTGGATGCGCCGCCGGCCGAGACGAAGGCATGGGCTTGACATGCCGGCCGGCGGACGGAAGGCTGGTGCCGTCAAGGACGAGGAGGTGGGGGATGAGACGTACGCTCGTGATCCTCGCCGTCGGGGCGGCGCTTGCGCTCGCAGGGTCGGCGGCGGCGATCGTGTTCGGCCAGCTCGACGGGAACCGGCATCCCAACGTCGGGGCGCTCGTCTACGAGAACGAGGACGGCGAGCGGGGGATCCTCTGCAGCGGGACGCTGATCGAGCCGGACGTCTTCGTCACGGCGTCG
>JAICGP010000342.1 GCA_025923055.1 Thermoleophilia bacterium | reverse complement strand
TACACGGCCGGCAAGATGCGCCGCTTCCGCATCAAGATCTTCCCCGGCGACCGGGTGAAGGTCGAGCTCTCCCCGTACGACCTCTCGCGCGGCCGCATCGTCTACCGCTACCGGTAGGGAGTACGTCAGAAGAGATATACTGCGGCTATGACCGCAGGTGAGCTCCTCCGTGAGGCCCGCCGGCGCCACGGCGTGACCCAGGAGCAGCTCGCGGCACGCGCGCGAACCTCACAGGCGGCCATCTCCCGCATCGAGCGAGACCTCGTCTCGCCCACGGTGAGCACCCTCGCCACGCTGCTCGACCTGCTCGGCGAGGAGCTCGAGCTTTCGGCAACCCCCATCGACTACGGCCACGACCGGACGCTCACGAAGCTGAATCTCCGCGTCACTCCCGAGGAGAGGATCGAGCGCCTGGCCTCCTGGTCACGCGGGATGAAGGAGCTGCAGCGGAGTGCCCGAGGCTGAGGAAGCGTTCGACCCGAAGCCCGTACTCGAGCGGTTCGCCGAGGCTGGAATCGACTTCGTCGTCATCGGCGGGGTCGCGGGCGGGATCCACGGCTCGTCCTACGGGACGTTCGACATCGATCTCGCGTACAGCCGCGAGCCCGAGAACCTCGAGAAGATGGCCGCCGTGCTGCGCTCGCTCGCCGCAAGGCCGCGCGGCGCACCGGCGGAGGTGCCGTTTCAGCTCGATGCAGAGACGCAGCGGCGCGGCGCCAACTTCACCTTCACGACGGCGATGGGCTCGATCGATCTCCTCGGCGACCCGGCAGGAGCGCCTCCCTACGAGAAGCTAAGGGACGCCGCGATCGTGGTGCATCTCGGGGGCATGCCCGTTCGCGTCGCCTCCCTGGACCACCTGATCGCGATGAAGGAAGCGAGCGGGCGGCCGAAGGACAAGCTCATGGCGACCGAGTACCGGACGATCTCCGACGAGCTCAGGGCGCCGCACGAAGCCTGACCTCGTCGAGGGGCATCGTCGCCTGGGGGTGACCGGAATCGGGGGAGGGGCCGGCGCGCGCCGGCCCCTCATGGGATTCGGTGGCTGCGAGCGGGTCGCCTAGCCGGCTCCCACGGCGGCCAGGGCGTTGACGATCCCATGGCCGTAGAACCCGTTGAACCTCGGCGAGCCCTCGCAGAACGCGTCGTACTCCGGCGGCCTGCCGACGTCCTCGTAGCTGAAGAGGCGCGGCTTCGGGCACGCGTGGTCGGACGCGGTCCGCTTCAGGATCTTCTCGACGCGATTTGGGCGGAGCGTGTAGCCGCCTCGCTTTCGATCCCGCTTCCCGTACTCGCTGACGATCAGCGCCGCAACGCCCGCCGCGTGCGGCGAAGCCATCGACGTGCCCTGGAAGTACGTGTAGTAGGCGCACGTCTCACCCTGGCAATCCCGCAGCACGAAGGGGGTCGTCGGGATGCCGTCCTCGTCGATCTCCCCGAACTCGCGGGCGACGCTCTCCGGATAGGTCGAGAGCACCTCGTTCTCGGGCGTGCGATAGCGGCTGGTGCCCAGGTAGTCCCGGAAGTAGCCGCCCGGGGCGGAGACGGCCGCCTGCTCGACGCCGTAGTTCGAGTAGTCGGCCTTCACCGTGCTCGGGCCGAGCGCGGTGACGCTCAGCACCTTGTAGCCCTCGGTCGGGAGGTCGAGACAGCTGTTGTCG
>JAICGP010000341.1 GCA_025923055.1 Thermoleophilia bacterium | reverse complement strand
TCGCTCGTGTCCTCCGCCGAGCGGCGGAGCGCCGCGCGCACGCGCGCGACGAGCTCGGCCAGCTCGAACGGCTTCGTGACGTAGTCGTCCGCCCCGAGCTCGAGGCCGACGACGACGTCGACCGTGTCGCTGCGCGCGGAGAGCATCACGATCGGCACCCGGCTCGACTTCCTGATCTCGCGGCACACCTCGTAGCCGTCCAGCTCGGGGAGCATGAGGTCGAGCACGACGAGGTCGAACGGCTCCTGCCGGAAGCGCAGGAGGGCCTCGCGGCCGTCCGCCGCCGTCGTCACGCGCAGGCCGGCCCCTTCGAGCCCGAGTGCCGTCGTCTCGCGGATGGAGGGGTCGTCCTCGACGAGGAGCACGCGCGCGTCCATCAGCGCAGGAGCAGGAGGACCGTGAGGCTCACGGGCACGCGCCTCACGTTACGCGCGCGGGCGCAGAATCCTCGTTCTCCGTGGCGTGGGGCCGCACTCGAACCCGCTGCTAGCCTAGGTCCGTGGCCACGTCCCGAGAGCAGATCCTGAGCGCGCTCGAAGGCGTCATCGACCCCGAGCTCGGCCGCTCCGTCGTCGAGCTCGACATGGTGCGAGACGTGTCCGTCGAGGGGCCGCGGGTGGCCGTGACGATCGCGCTCACCGTTCCGGGCTGCCCCCTGCGCGCGAGCTTCCAGGAGCAGGTCGACCGCGCGGTCCTGCCGCTCGACGGCGTCGACGAGGTCGAGCTCTTCTTCGACGTCATGACGCCGGACGAGAAAGCCGCGCTCACGACGCGCCTGCGCGGCGGCGTCGCCGAGCGCACGCCCGGGATCTCTGTGGACGCATCCACGCGCGTGCTCGCCGTCGCGAGCGGCAAGGGCGGCGTCGGCAAGTCGTCGCTCGCCGCCAACCTCGCCGCGGCGTTCTCCGGCCTCGGGCACCGGACCGGCGTCCTCGACGCGGACGTCTACGGCTACTCGATCCCGCACATGCTCGGCATCCGCCAGCGGCCCGTCGCCGTCGGCGACGACGAGCGGAAGATGATCGTGCCGCCGGTGCGCGGCGACCTCAAGGTGATGTCGATCGGCTTCTTCCTGGACGAGAACACGCCGGTCATGTGGCGCGGCCCGATGCTCCACCGCGCGCTCGAGCAGTTCCTCTCCGACGTCCACTGGGGCGACCTCGACACGCTCGTCGTCGACATGCCCCCGGGCACGGGCGACGTCGCCATCTCGCTCGGGCAGCTGCTGCCCCGGGCCGAGGCCCTCGTCGTGACCACGCCGCATCGCGCCTCGCAGCAGGTCGCCGTCCGCGCCGCCCAGATGGCGCGGAAGACGAACATGCGGCTGCTCGGCGTCGTCGAGAACATGTCCTACCTGCGCCGCGAGGACGGCTCGCAGGAGGCGCTCTTCGGCGCCGGCGGCGGCGAGGCGCTCGCCGCGGAGGTCGAGGCGCCGCTCCTCGGGCGGATCCCCTTCGACCCCCGGCTCGGCGAGCTCGCCGACGCGGGCGAGCCGATCGTCCTCGCGGAGCCCGAAACCGAGGTCTCGCGGGCAATCGTCGAGCTCGCCGAGGCGGTCGCCGCCACGCGGCGCGAGCAGGGCGTCGGCATCGTGAAGCCGCTGCCGCTCCTCCGCACCTGACGCGCGCCGACGTCCTCGGCAGGCTGGGCGCGCTCGGGTTCGGCGAGCCCTAG
>JAICGP010000340.1 GCA_025923055.1 Thermoleophilia bacterium | reverse complement strand
TGCGGACGACCTGCGAGCGGACCCGCTCCACGGTGATGTCGAGCGACTCGAGCACACGCGCGGCGAGACCCTCCTCCTCACGGAGCAGGCCGAGCAGGATGTGCTCGGTGCCGATGTAGTTGTGGCCGAGGCTGAGCGCCTCGCGCAGCGCCAGCTCCAGCACCTTCTTGGCGCGCGGCGTGAAGGGGATCTGCCCGGCGGTGACCTCCTCGCCCGAGCCGACGATGCGGACCACCTGCGAGCGGACGCGCTCGACGGTGATGTCGAGCGACTCGAGCACGCGCGCGGCGAGGCCCTCCTCCTCCAGGAGCTCCCCCAGCAGGATGTGCTCGGTGCCGATGTAGTTGTGCTTGAGGGCGCGGGCCTCGTCCTGTGCGAGGACGACGACCTGCCGGGCTCTCTCGGTGAAGCGCTCGAACAAGCTTCAACGTCCTTTCCGGTCGACAGCCGGACCTATGGTACCGAACCGGTCGGGAGTGCCCGCATGCGCCATGAGGTCGGTATCGGCTTCGTAACACACCCTCAACAGAGGGAATTCGGAGCGGGCTCTTCCCTCGTCCGAGGGATCCCCGAAACGGGGGACGCGCACCGCAGGAACGCTGCCGATCCTCAGTCTCATGGGAGGGAGGCTCGCAGCGGTCGCGGTCGCCGCGCTCGTCGTGCTCGCGCTCGCGCCGGCTGGAGCGGCCACGATCACCGACCGCAACACGCTCGAGCGGAGGACGGTCGACCGCATCAACACGGTCCGCCGCAACCACGGCCTGCGCCCGCTCCGCGTCGTCGGCGCCCTCACCGAGGCCGCCGACCGCCACGCCCGCTCCATGGCGCGCGCGAGCTACTTCCGGCACGAGCTCTACACGCCCTCCCGCAGCCGCGACTGGATGCCCTTCGGCACCTGGATCCGCTGGTACTGGCCCGGCCCTAGCTACCGCTCGTGGAGCGCGGGCGAGAATCTCGCCTGGGGCGCCCCCCGGATCACCGCGCGGCAGACGGTGCGCCGCTGGATGGCCAGCCCGGGCCACCGGGCCAACATCCTGCAGCCTCGCTGGCGGAACGTGGCCGTGGCGGCCGTGCACGTCGAGAACCCGCGCGGCTACTACGGCTCGTGGGACGACGTCACCATCGTGGTCGCCGAGTTCGGCCGCCGCAGCCGCTAGAACGCGGTTCTGACAGAGCAGCGCTCCGGCCCGACGGGTAGCCTCGCGCGGTGCTCGTCGAGGCCGACCTCGTCCCGCGCCCGCCGTACTCGCTCGCGCTCTCGGCGCGGATGCGGAGCGACGCCACCAGGTACTTCCGGGACGGCGTTCTCACGATGGCGCTGGAGGCCGGCGGGAGCCCGGCGCTCGCCCGCGTCAGGCAGCGCCCCGACGGCAGTCTCGCCGTCGCGGTCGAAGGCGACCGGCCGCACGAGGCGTTCGAGAAGCTCCGCTTCGTGCTCGCGGCAGACGACGACCACGCGCCCTTCCTCGCCCGCTACACGGACGATCCCCTGCTCGGCCCCGCGATCCGCCGCCTGTGCGGCCTGCGGCCGCTGCGCACGGCGACGGTGACGCACGCGCTTCTGAAGGCGGTCTGCGGGCAGCTCATCCAGGCGCGCGCCGCCCGGCTCCTCGAGGCGCGCCTCCTCCGCGGCGCCGCGACGCCGTTCCGCGGCCTGCGCCTGCCGCCGACGCGATCGACGTTCGGCGGTCACGCGCCGGCC
>JAICGP010000339.1 GCA_025923055.1 Thermoleophilia bacterium | reverse complement strand
CTGCATGCCGTCCACGACGATCACGTCCGCGCCCGCCTTCACCGCGAGCTGGACGTCGTAGTACGTCCGCGTCGCGCCCACCTTCACGAAGACCGGCTTCTCCCAGTCGGTGATCTCGCGCAGCTCGCCGATCTTGATCTCCAGGTCGTCGGGGCCCGTCCAGTCGGGATGTCGCGAGGCGCTGCGCTGGTCGATCCCCTTCGGGAGGTCGCGCATCTCGGCGACGCGGTCCGAGATCTTGTGGCCGAGGAGCATGCCGCCGCCGCCCGGCTTGGCGCCCTGGCCGACCACGATCTCGATCGCGTCCGCCTTGCGGAGGTCGTCCGGGTTCATGCCGTAGCGGGAGGGCAGGAGCTGGTAGACGAGGATCCTCGAGTGCTCGCGCTCCTCCGGCGTCATGCCGCCGTCGCCGGTCGTCGTCGAGGTGCCGACCTCGGTCGCGCCGCGGCCGAGCGCCTCCTTCGCGGGGGCCGAGAGCGCCCCGAAGCTCATCCCGGCGATCGTGACCGGGACCGCGAGCTCGAGCGGCTTCCGCGCGAAGCGGGTCCCGAGCGTGACGTTCGTGTCGCAGCGCTCGCGGTAGCCCTCGAGCGGGTAGCGCGAGACGCTCGCGCCGAGCAGGAGCAGGTCGTCGAAGTGGGGCAGCGCCCGCTTGGCCCCGAAGCCGCGGATGTCGTAGATCCCCTCGCGCGCGGCGCGCTGGATCTCGGCGATCACCGTGCGGTCGAAGAGGGCCGACTCGCGGAGGTTCCAGGCGCGCACTAGTAGGAGCCGGCGTTGTCGACCTTGAAGGTGTAGAGCTGCCGGGCGGACCCGTAGCGGCGGAAGTCCCCCGGCTCGGCGTCCTCGATCCCGGCGCGCGCGAGCAGGTCGCGCAGCTCGGCGACGTGCTCCTCGCGCAGCTCCTTCTCGACGCAGTCGGCGCCGAGGCCGGCGACCGCGCCGCGGACGTAGATCCGGGCCTCGTAGATCGAGTCGCCGAGCGCCTCGCCCGTGTCGCCGCAGACGACGATGCGACCGGTCTGCGCCATGAAGCCGCTCAGGTGCCCGACCGAGCCGCGCACGACGACGTCGACGCCCTTCATCGAGATCCCGCAGCGGGCGGCGGCGTCCCCGTGGACGACGACGAGCCCGCCCCGGCCGGTGGCGGCGGCCGACTGGCTCGCGTTGCCCTGCACGACGACCCGCCCGGACATGATGTTCTCCGCCAGCCCCGGCCCCGCGTTCCCGTGCACGCGCACGATCGCGTGCTTGTTCATGCCGGCGCAGTAGTAGCCGACGTGCCCCTCGACCTCGACCTCGATCTCGGCGTCGAGCCCGCAGGCGACGGCGTGGGCGCCGTTGGGGTTGGCGACCCGCCAGCGTCGCGGGCCGGGCGCGCCGCCGGCCAGGTCGTGGAGGCGCTGGTTCAGCTCCCGGAGCGGCGTGACGGCGAGATCGACGACCTCGACGGCGGTCGCCTCTGCCGCCTGGGCGCTCAAACCGTCGCCCGCTCCCACGCGTAGACCACCCCTGGGACGGGCTCCCACGAACGAGCCTCGGCCGCGCCCGGGAGGACGGAGATGGCGCGCCACTCGGAGCCCATGGCGACCCAGTCGTCGGTCTCGGCGAGCACCGCCGGCTTGCAGGCGATCGGGTCGCGCAGCACCGCGAAGCCGTCGAGCGTGCCGACGAGGAACGTGTAGAAGCCGTCGAGGTCCTCCAGCGAGCCGGTGAGCGCCTCCTCGAGCG
>JAICGP010000338.1 GCA_025923055.1 Thermoleophilia bacterium | reverse complement strand
GACCGGGACATCGCGGGCCACCGCGATTGTCCCGAGATGGAGGAGCGTGACGGAGTAGCCGTCCGGCGTCTCCACGGTGACCGTCCGGCCGCCGCCGGGAACGGTGCCCGCGAAGGTGATCGTGCCCGAGGCCGGCGAGCGGACGTCCGTTTCCGCCGCCGCAGCGACGTCGATGCCTCGATGCTGCCCGGCTGCGTAAGGGTCGTCGCCGAGCGCGAAGGGTCGTAGCACCGGCCCGTCCACGGGCCAGGTCCAGGCGAGTGCGGGCGGCGCGCCGGCCTGGAACGCGATCAGGACCGGAAGCAGGGCGATCAGAAATCTCATTTCCCGCCTTCCGTTGTCCTCTATGTCAACAGCGCCAGCGTAGCAGGACGGACGGACGTTGTCAACGATGACGACGGGCGCAGGCTTTGGGCCTAGAGCGACTCCCGGTAGAGCCGGTTGCGGGAGGTTCCCGTCAGGCGGGCGACCACGTCGGCCGCACGGCGCCTGGACACCCCTGCCGCGACGAGCTCGCCCACCGCGGTCGCCGCGTCGTCCACATCGCCCGGCTCGGGACCCGCGGCACGGGCGGAGCCGAGCACGAGGGTGACCTCTCCCTTTGGCGGAGCGGCGAAGCGCTCGGCCAGCTCTCCCGCGCTGCCGCGGACGACCTCCTCGAACCGCTTCGTCAGCTCGCGGCAGACGGCGACGGGGCGCTCGGGGTGCGCCGCCGCGAGGCTCGCGAGGCTCGCCGGCAACCGTCGCGGCGACTCGAAGGCGACGACCGGCCAGCGCCACGCCGCCACCTCGGCCCACAGCCGCTCGAGGGCCCCGCGCGCACGCGGGAGGTAGCCGACGAACGTGAACCGCTCGGCCACGAGCCCGCTGGCGACCAGCGCCGTCTCGACGGCCGAGGGCCCCGGCAGGACCGTGACGTCGAGCCCGGCCGCGAGCGTCGCCGAGACGAGCGCGGCACCCGGGTCGTTCACCCCCGGGAGCCCGGCGTCGCTCGCGAGCGCGATCCGCTCGCCGGCTGCGAGGCGCTCCAGGATCTCCCTCGCCCGCCGGGCCTCGTTGTGGCGGTGGAAGGACGAGAGCCTCGCGCGCACACCGTGGCGATCGAGCAGGACCCGCGTGCGGCGCGTGTCCTCGCAGAGGACGAGGTCGGCCTCGGCGAGCTCCCGCAGCACTCTGAGCGTGACGTCCTCGAGGTTCCCGATCGGCGTCGCGCAGACCACGAGGGTCATCGCACGGCGTCTGCGGCCTCGAAGGCGGCGAGCCCTGAGCCGATCAGCCCGGCTTCGCGTCCGAGCTCCGCCGGGACGATCCGCACCTCGTCCCTCGCCGGCGCCAGCGCTCGTTCCCTCACCTCGCGGCGCGCCGGCTCGAGGAGAAGGTCCTCGGCCTCGCCGAGGCCCCCGCCGACGACGACCGCCTCCGGATTGAACACGTTCACGAAGCCGGCGATACCCACGCCGAGGTGGAAGCCGGCGTGGTCGAGGACCTCGCGCGCATCGCCGGCGCCCTCGGCGGCGAGCGCGACGGCGAGGCGGGAGTCGACCTTGCGTCCGGCGGCGGCCGCGCGTCCGAGATCGCCGTTCGGCCGCTGTTCGGCGCGCTCCGCCGCGAGCAGGCCCACCGCGGTGCCCGAGACGAAGGCCTCGAGGTGGCCCCGGCCGGGACACGTCCCCTGGCACGGCGGCCCGTCCACGTCGATCGTGACGTGGCCGAGCTCGGCGGCAGCGCCGGTCGCTCCCCGGTAGAGGCGG
>JAICGP010000337.1 GCA_025923055.1 Thermoleophilia bacterium | reverse complement strand
GTCGCCTGGGGCCTCGCGCGCTACGGGCGCTGGCCGGAGGCGCAGCGGATCGTCCGCCGCATGCTGAACGCCGCCTCGTACTTCGGCCACCAGCTCCCGGAGGTCTTCGCCGGCTTCTCCCGCACGGACACGCCGTTCCCGATCCCGTACCCGACGGCGGCGCGCCCGCAGGCGTGGGCGGCCGGGACGCCCGTGCTGCTCCTCCAGGTGCTCCTCGGCGTCGAGCCGGACCGCCGCCGCCACGTCCTGGGGACGATCGCCCCCGGTGACATCCCCTCCTGGGCCGGCGACCTCCGGCTCTCCGGCGTCCGCGCCTTCGACCGGACGTGGGACGTCCAGCTCGACGGCGGCCGCGTCAGCGTGGAGCAGGGATGAGGATCGCGATCCTGGCGCCGCCGTGGTTCCCCGTGCCGCCGGTCGGCTACGGCGGGATCGAGTGGATCGTCTCGCTCCTCGCCAACGGCCTCGTGGACGCCGGCCACGAGGTGACGCTCTTCGCCTCGGGCGACTCCTCGACGAAGGCGAGGCTCGCGGCGGTGTTCGAGGAGGCCCCTTCGACGGAGATCGGGCAGAGCGCTCCGGAGCTCCGCCACGTGCTTGCGTGCTACGAGCGGGCCGAGGAGTTCGACATCGTCAACGACCACTCGGGGCCGCTGGCGGCCGCCCTCGGCGCGTGCGCGGACGTGCCGGTCGTCCACACGGTGCACGGGCCTCTGACCGCCGAGGCCGGGGAGCTCTACGCCACGCTGGCGCGCGTCGCGCCCGGCGTCGGGCTGATCTCCCTCTCGCTCAACCAGCGAAAGCCCCTGCCCGACCTCCCCTGGGTGGCCACCTGCCCGAACGCACTCGACCTGGCCGCTTACCCCGTGCATTCCGAGCGGGGCGAGTACCTGCTCTTCCTCGGCCGCATGAGTGCCGACAAGGGCTGCCACCGCGCCATCGCCGTCGCCAAGGAGGCAGGGCTCCCCCTCATGATTGCGGGGAAGATGCGGGAGCCGCGAGAGCGAGAGTACTTCGAGCAGTTCGTCGCGCCCCACCTCGGCGACGGCGTCGAGTACCTCGGCGAGACGAGCCACGGCAAGAAGGTGGCGCTCCTGCAGAACGCGCGCGCCACTCTCTTCCCGATCGAGTGGGAGGAGCCGTTCGGGCTCGTCATGATCGAGTCGATGGCGTGCGGGACGCCCGTGATCGCGACGCGCTGGGGCGCCGTGCCGGAGGTGATCGAGCCGGGGAGGTCGGGTGTCATCGTCGACGACTACCGCGAGATGGCCGCCGCGGTCCCCGAGGCCGACCGGCTCGAGCCGCGGGAGTGCCGGCGCTCCGTGGAGGAGCGGTTCTCGGCGGAGCGCATGGTGCGCGACTACGAGGCGGCGTTCTCGGCGGTGGTCGCCGGCGCGACGGCCGCGCTGCCCTAGGCCGCCTCAGGCTCGCTGGGAGGCGGCCGCGAGGGGCGCGAGCGCCTGCTCGAGGTCGGCGACGAGGTCACCGGCGGACTCGATCCCGACGGAGAGGCGGACGAGGTTGCCGGGCGTGGCGAAGGGCGCGTCGGCCGTCGAGGCGTGGGTCATCCTCGCCGGGACCTCGATGAGGCTCTCGACCCCGCCAAGGCTCTCCGCGAGCGTCCACACCTTCGTGCGCGCGACGAGGGCCTCCGCCTCCTCGGCGTCGGCGACGAGGAACGAGATCATCCCGCCGAAGTCGCGCATCTGGTTCGCGGCGACGTCGTGGCCGGGGTGCTCCGGCAGCCCCGGGTAGTAGACGCGGTCGACGGCCGGGTGGCCCGCCAGG
>JAICGP010000336.1 GCA_025923055.1 Thermoleophilia bacterium | reverse complement strand
GCCGGGGAGCAGAGCGCCGCCGCCCAGGCGGCGACCTCCTCCGGGGTCGCCAGGCGGCCGGCCGGGACGGTGGCCGCGACCCGCGCCCGGTCCTCCTCGGTCGGCCAGAGGGCCTGGCCGGCGCCCTCGGTGTCGGTCGGCCCCGGGCAGATCGTGTTGACGCGGATGCCGTGCGGCGCCCACTCGACGGCGAGCGTCCGCGTCATCGCGAGGAGGCCCGCCTTGGCCGCCGCGGAGTGCACGGTGCCGGGGCCGCCCGTCCAGGCGTAGCTCGCGATCACGCTGAGGACGGCGCCGCCGTCGCCCTGGTCGATCATCCGCCGGCCCGCCGCGCGCGCGCAGAGGAAGCCGCCGTCGAGCACGATCGCCGTGACGGCGCGCCAGCCGTTCGGCGAGAGGTCCTCGGCCTTGACGACGAAGTTGCCGGCCGCGTTGTTGACGAGGACGTCGACCCGCCCGAACCGTTCCACCGTCGCGCCGACGAGCGCGTCGACGGCCGCCGGCTCGCGGACGTCGGTCGGGACGGCGAGCCCGCTTCCGCCGAGGAGCTCGACGGTCTCGTCGAGCGGAGCCGGCCGGCGGCCCGCAACGGTGACCGACGCGCCGAGCCGCCCCAGCTCGAGCGCGATCGCCCGTCCCAGGCCCGTGCCGCCGCCGGTGACGATCGCGACCTTGCCGTCGAAGGTGCCCTCAGCCAGCATCGTCGGCCCTGACGATACGCGCGTCGAGCCCGAGCGCGCCCGCGCGCGTGACGAGCAGCGGGTTCACCTCCACCTCGGCGATCTCCGGGTGCTCGGCGGCGAAGCGCGAGAGGGCCGCCGCGGCGCGTGCGGCCGCGCGCACGTCGACCGGCGGCCGGCCGCGCGCGCCGTCGAAGAGCTTTGCGACCCGAAGCGAGCGCAACAGGGCCTCGGCGGCGGCTTCCGACGCAGGCGCGAGCGCGACCGCAACATCCCTCATGACCTCCGCGTAGAGGCCGCCGGCGCCGACGAGCAGCACGGGGCCGAAGCGCGGGTCGCGCTTGGCTCCCACGATCAGCTCGATCCCCTCCGAGACGGGCGCGAGCCGCTCGACCGAGTACCACGCAGGTGTCAGGGCGCCCTCCATCCGGGTGAGCGCCTCGGCGAGCTCGCCCGGGTCGGAGAGGCCGACGGCGACGCCGCCGCCGTCCGACTTGTGCAGACGGCCAACCGCCTTCAGGACGACGGGGAAGCCGAGCTCGGCGGCCGTGGGCAGCGCTTCCTGGACGCCCGCCACCCGCCGTGCCTCCGCGAAGGGGATCCCGGCGGCGGCGAGGGCGTCCCGGGCGGCGAAGTAGTCCAGCTCGCCCTCGACCGGAGCGGCCGGCTCGGGCAGCTCGGGCACCTGGCGCAACGCCGCCGGGGTCGTCCGCGCGATCCGCCCGGCCGCCCAGACGGCCGCCTCGACCTCGCGGAAGACCGGCACGCCGTTCGCGCGCAGCGTCTGCGCCGCCTCACCGCGCCAGTACATCGTGTGGACGAGCAGCGGCCGCCCGGTCTCCTCGGCGGCCCGCGCCATGCCCTCCGCCGTCTCCACCTCCTGGCGGCCGAACTCCTCGGAGTACTGCGAGTAGCCGCCGAAATAGCCGGTCACGAGCGCGGTGTCGACCTCGCCCGACTCGAGCAGGGCCCCCGCCACCTTCGCGAAGCTCGAGATGTCCTGCTCGCCTCCCCCGGCGAAGTCGACGGGGTTCACGAGCGTCGCCGTCGGCGGCAGCGCCACCGCCAGCCGCGCCCGCGTCCCCTCGGATAGCAGCGGCAGCTCGAGCCCCTG
>JAICGP010000335.1 GCA_025923055.1 Thermoleophilia bacterium | reverse complement strand
GCCGAGGTGCTCGGCAAGGAGCGCTCCGAGCTGACGAAGGACGAGCGCAACGTCGCGAAGATGGTCAACTTCGGGATCATCTACGGCATCTCGGCGTTCGGGCTCTCCGAGAACCTCGGCATCGAGCGCGAGCAGGCGCAGGAGTACATCGACACGTACCTCGCGCGCTTCCCGCACGTCCAGGACTTCATCCAGCGGACGATCGAGCAGGCGGAGCGCGACGGCTACGCGACGACCTTGCTCGGCCGCCGCCGGCCCGTCCCCGAGCTGAAGGCGCGCAACCGCCAGACGCGCTCCCTCGGCGAGCGGCTTGCCGTCAACTTCGTCATGCAGGGCACCGCCGCCGACGTGATCAAGGCGGCTATGGTCGCCATCCACCGCCGCCTGCGCGAGGAGGGACGCGCCTCGCGGCTCGTCCTCCAGGTCCACGACGAGCTCCTCCTCGAGGTGCCCGAGGTCGAGACGACGGCCGTCCGCGACCTCGTCCGCGAGGAGATGTGCGGCGCCTACCCGCTCGACCCGCCGCTCGCCGTGGACGTCGGCATCGGCGACGACTGGGACGAGGCGAAGAGCTAGCTGCGGCGCCAGGCGATCTCGACGGCGCCGACGTCCCAGGAGACGGGCTCACGTCGGCCCTCGAGGTCGTAGAAGGTGAGGTCCGTCGCGCCTCCGACTGCGAGCCAGCGGCCGTCCGGGGACCAGGCGGCCACGTGTCCGGGGAAGAGCGGGGAGGACCGCCCGAAGCGCGAGCAGCCGACGTCGAAGAGCTGCATGCGCTCGGCGACCCGGAACACGGCCGAGCAGTTGTCGGGCGACAGCAGCGGGAGCCGGCCCTCCAGCCG
Organism: Thermoleophilia bacterium; assembly: GCA_025923055.1. GTDB lineage: Bacteria > Actinomycetota > Thermoleophilia > Gaiellales > Gaiellaceae > JAIBJN01. The sequence goes on along the minus strand of JAICGP010000335.1, from coordinate 967 downwards.
CCTGCCGAGCTCGAAGGCGTTCGTCAGCTCTCCGCCCTCGTAGCGCTCGAGCCGGCGGCCCTCCACCACGATTCCGAACGACCCGTCGGCTCCCACGTTCACGAGCGTGATCACGCCCGAGGCGGTCAGGACCGTCCCGTCCTCGACGACGAGCCGGTCGCCGACGGCGAAGGCGACCTCGTTCTCGAGCGTGTACGCGGCCGGGCACTCGTCGAGGAGGCGGCGGCCGCGGCCGACGTCGAAGTCGACGGCGGTCCGGCGGCGGTTGCACCAGGCCGCCCGCTGGCCGTCCGGGCTCCAGACGAGAAAGCCGAACAGCGCCTCAGAGGTGCCCAGGTTGCGGCCGGGCCGCGCCAGGTCGATGAAGCGGAACGGGACGGCGTCGCCCCTGGGCTCCCGGATCCCCACGGCCACCTTCGCGGTGACGGGCGCCGCCCACAGCTCGCAGGTCGAGCGCGAGACGACGTTGCGGAACTCGAGCCCCGTCGGGAGGTCGAACTCGCGCACGGCGCACGAGCCCGTCTGCGTCAGCACCAGCCCGCCGCCGGCGCCGGGGACGGCCGGGAAGGAGCCGCGGCCGAGCTCCTCGTCCGGGGCCGGGGTCACCGTCGTCGCCGTCGCACCCGTCGTCATGTCGGCCGCTCGCTCCTGCGGCGCGGGCTCATCGCCGCCCAACCGGCGGAAGCCGTCGGCGACCGCGAAGCCTCCGATCAGCACCACCGCCGCCAGGATGAGGAGATCACGGCCTTTCACGGGACCCTGGCTATAATGCGCGATCCCGCATGGCTGCGAACGACACCGCGACCGAGGCAGATACCGAGAAGAGCGACGCCGACGTCTGGACACGTGGTCCGGACGGCGAGCTGATCCCCGACTACGACTCGACCTTCCCCGTCATCAACGAGGGCGAGGTGGTGAGCGGCAAGGTCGTGCGCGTCGACAAGGACGAGGTCCTCGTCGACATCGG
>JAICGP010000334.1 GCA_025923055.1 Thermoleophilia bacterium | reverse complement strand
GTCGTCGACGAGCTGCGCCTCGATGCCCCGGTTGGAGCGGCGCACGGTGAGGCGGGGCCGCTCGGCGGTCCCCATGATCTTCCGGCGCACCCGCCGGTGGCGGCGCTCCCGGGCCTGGCGGACGGTCAGGACGGGCATCAGCGGCCCTCCCGGTGATGCTGTCGAGCCCCTGGGTCGCGAGGGCCAAGCCAGAGGCGGCACTCGGCCGCAGCCAAGGCTACAAGCCTTGGGAAGGCCGAGGGTGGTCTCTGGCGCCGCGTGATGGCGGGCCAGGGGCCGAGGTGTATTGCCGGGAGGGGCACTAGGCTCGTTTTCCTACCTTGCGCTGGACGTACTCGCCCGCGTAGCGGATGCCCTTGCCCTTGTAGGGCTCCGGCGGGCGCACGGCGCGTACCTCGGCGGCGACCTGGCCGACACGCTGCTTGTCGATGCCCTTGACGACCACCTGGGTCGGCGCGGGGACCTCGAACGCGATCCCCTGCGGCGCCTTCTTCACGACGGGATGGGAGAAGCCGACGTTCAGCTCCAGGTCGGCCCCGCGCAGGGCGGCGCGGTACCCGACCCCCTGGATCTCCAGCCGCTTCTCGAACCCCTTCGTGACCCCCTCGACCATGTTGGCGACGAGCGAACGCGTGAGGCCGTGCAACGCCCGGTCCTCGCCGCGCTCGGTGGGGCGGGTGACGACGAGCTCGCCGTCCGCCTGCTCGATGGCGATGCGCTGCGGCACCTCCTGCGAGAGCTCCCCGAGCGGCCCGTTCACCATCACCCGGCCGGGAGACAGGGACACCGAGACCCCGGCGGGAATCTCTATTGGCGCTTTTCCGATTCGCGACATTGGGCTACCAGACGAAGCAGACCACCTCGCCGCCGACGCCGAGCTCCTGCGCCGTGCGGCTCGTGACGAGGCCGTTGGACGTGGACATGATCGCCGTGCCCATCCCGCCCAGGACACGCGGGAGGCGGTCCTTGCGGGCATAGACGCGGCGGCCGGGCTTCGACACGCGACGCAGGTCGGTGATCACCCGCTCGCGGTTCCGGCCGAACTTGAGCTCGACGGTCAGGGTATCGAAGGACTCGCCGGTCTCGACGCGGTAGTCCTTGATGTAGCCCTCGTCCTTGAGGACGCGCGCAATCTCCACCTTCACCCGCGACGCGGGCATGGTGGTGGTCTCGTGCAGCGCCCGGTTCGCGTTCCGGATCCGGGTCAGCATGTCGGCGATGGGATCGTTCAGCATCGTCCGCCCCCTACCAGCTCGACTTGGTCATGCCGGGGATGAAACCCTCGTGCGCGAGGTCGCGCAGGCAGATCCGGCAGAGGCCGAACTTCCGGTACACCGCGCGCGGGCGCCCGCAGCGGTTGCAACGGCTGTAGGCCCGCGACCGGTACTTCGGCGGCCGGGCTGCCTTCGCGATCAGGCTCTTCTTCGCCATGCTCCTCCTACTCCAGCTCAGTCCTGGTCGCGGAACGGGAGGCCGAGGCCGCGCAGCAGCGCCAACCCCTCCTCGTCCGTCTCCGCGCTCGTGGTGATGACGACGTCCAGCCCGCGGACGGTCTCCACGTCGTCGTAGTTGATCTCGGGAAAGATGATCTGCTCGCGCACGCCGATCGAGTAGTTGCCGCGGCCGTCGAAGCTCGCCGGCGAGAGGCCGCGGAAGTCGCGGATGCGCGGGAGCGCGATCGAGACGAGGCGGTCGAGAAACTCGTACATGCGCACGCCGCGCAGCGTCGCCTTGGCGCCGATCGGCATGCCCTCGCGGATCTTGAAGCCGGCGATCGACCTCTTCGCGCGCGTGATCTGGGCACGCTGGCC
>JAICGP010000333.1 GCA_025923055.1 Thermoleophilia bacterium | reverse complement strand
GGCGGTCGACCTCGCGAGCAGGACCGGCGCGGCGGTCGTCGGCGTCGACGTCAACGGCCACGCGATCGAGACCGCGGTCGGGCTCGCGCGCCGGGCGAGCCTCGTCACGCCCGCCCGGTTCGAGGAGGCCGACGCGTCCGGGCCGCTGCCGTTCGCGAGCGAATCCTTCGACGCCGTCACCTGCATCGACGCCATCAACCACCTGCCCGGTCGCGAGGCCGTCCTCGCCGAGTGGCACCGCCTGCTCCGCCCGGGCGGCTCGCTCCTGTTCACCGACCCGGTCGTCGTCACCGGCCTCCTCTCGAGCGAGGAGATCGCGCTGCGCGCCTCGATCGGCTTCTTCGTCTACTCGCTCCGGAGCGAGGACGAGCGGCTCGTCCGCGAGGCCGGCTTCGAGCTCGTCCGCTGCGACGACACGACCGACCGGGTGGCCGAGGTGTCGCGCCGCTGGCACGACGCGCGCGCCCGCCACGCCGCCGAGCTGCTCGACGACGAAGGCGAGGAGACCTTCGAGGCGTTGCAGTGCTTCCTCTCGATGGTCCACACTCTCTCGAGCGAGCGACGGCTCTCGCGCTACACCGTCCTCGCCCGGAAGAGGAGGTAGTCGTGGCGGTCGACGTCGACATCGACATCCGGCTCCTGAAGAGCGAGATCAAGAAGACCTACGCCTCGGTCTCGCTCGAGCCGGAGAAGGACTTCATCTTCCCGACGGGCCGTGCCTGGGCCGAGGACCTCGGCTACCCGCCCGAGCTCGCTTCCGTCCCCGACTCCGCCGTGGAATCGTTCGCCGGCGTCGCGAATCCCTTCTCGCTCGGGCGCCTCGACGAGGGCGAGCGGGTGCTCGACCTCGGCAGCGGGGCAGGCACCGACTCGCTCGTCGCCGCACAGATGGTGGGCGCGGCAGGGCGCGTGGTCGGGATCGACATGACCGAGGAGATGCTCGCCAGGGCCCGCGCCGCCGCCGCGACGATGGGCGTGCCGAACGTGGAGTTCGTCGAGGGCGAGGCGGAGCGGCTTCCTTTCGCGGACGGGAGCTTCGACGTCGTCATCTCGAACGGCGTCATCGACCTCGTCCCCGACAAGGAGGCGGTCTTCTCCGAGCTGCACCGCGTGCTCGCGCCCGGCGGACGGATCCAGCTCGCAGACGTCACGATCCAGCAGCCGGTCAGCGAGGAGGGCAGGCGCAAGATCGATCTCTGGACGGGCTGAATCGCGGGCGCTCTGCTGGAGGCAGAGTACGCCGCGTTGCTCGAGAAGCACGGGTTCGAGCGGATCGAGTCGGGCAACCTGGTCGCCACGTACGCCCGCTCCGCGTTCGAGGACACGCGCCGGAAGGCGATCAAGTACGGCGCCCACGGCACCACGGTGAAGGCGTACAAGCCGGGGCGCTAGCGAACCGGCTCGTCGGCGACGTCCGTCCGCCGCGCCTCCGCCTCGAAGACTCCCGTCTGGTAGGCGAGCACGACCGCCTGGACGCGGTCACGGAGCCCGAGCTTCTGGAGGATGTGCGTGACGTGCGTCTTGACGGTCGTCTCGCTGATGTAGAGCTCCTGCGCGATCTCGCCGTTGGAAAGCCCGCGGGCCATGAGGCGGAAGACCTCGAGCTCGCGCTCGCTGAGCTCGTCGAGCTCCTTCGGAGGCGCAGGACGCGGCATGCGGGCGAACTTCTGGATCACCCGCTTCGTGATCGTCGGCGACAGGAGCGCGTCGCCTCCGGCAACCGTTCGGATCGCGGCGATGAGCTGCTCGGGGGAGTCGTCCTTGAGGACGAAGCCGCTGGCGCCGGCCCGCAACGCTTCGTAGACGTACTCGTCCAGGTCGAAGGTCGTGAGGACCAGGATCCG
>JAICGP010000332.1 GCA_025923055.1 Thermoleophilia bacterium | reverse complement strand
GGCCGCCCGGGTCGCCGGCATCGAGCCCTCACGCCAGCTCTACGTCGTGCGCGCCCGGGGCCGCCCGCCCAGCCGCGCCGCCGAGGCGTTCCTCGCCTTCGCCCGGGAGCGGCTCGGATGATCGTCCGCTGGGGCCTCGAGGAGTACCCGGGTCTCCTGGCGGAGCTCGGGGTCGGCACGCCCCTTCTTGTCACCTCGAAGCGGTGGACGGCGATCGAGCTGCCCGCGTACCGGCGGTTCGACGGCGTACGGCGGCATGTGCCCCGCGAGACCGTCGAGGAGGCGACGGCCGCGGCCGAGGGCGCCGACGGCCTGGTGGCGCTCGGCGGCGGCAGCGCGATCGACACGACGAAGGCCGTCAGCGCCGCGACCGGCCTCCCGGTCGTGTCGGTCCCGACGACCTACTCGGGCGCCGAGTGGGCCTCCGGCTTCGGGGTCCGGGACGAGGAACAGGGCGTTAAGGTCAGCGGCGGCGGGGCCCGCCTGGCCGGGATCGTGTACGACGTCGACCTGACGCTGACGCTGCCGGAGGGCGAGACGGGAGGGACGGCGCTGAACGCGCTCGCCCACTGCGCGGAAGCCCTCTACGTGGCGGGCCGCAACGACGAGGCGGACGAGCATGCGGTCGCCGGCGCCCGCCTGATCGCGGCCGCCCTCCCGCGCGTGCTCGCGGACGGCGCCGACCGGGACGCGCGCCGGGAGCTGCTCGAGGGCGCCATGCACGCCGGCGCCGCGCTCGGGAGCGCCGGTCTCGGGCTCGGACACGCCATGGCGCAGGCGCTCGGCGGGCGCTACGGGATCTCGCACGGCGCGCTCAACGCCGTCTGCCTGCCGCCGGCGCTGCGCTTCAACGAGCCGGCCGCCCGCGAGGAGATCGCGCGCTTCGGAGAGGCCGTCGGCGCGGAGGGCGGCGCCGACACCCGGGTGGAGGAGCTGGCGCGCCTCGCCGGCTTCGAGCGCCTGCGCGACCTCGGCGTGCCCGAGCCGGAGCTGCCGCTCGTCGCTGCCGCTGCGGCCGAGCGCGCCGGCGCGAAGGCCAACCCGCGCCCGGCGTCAGCCGCCGAGATCGCCGAGCTCCTGCGCAGCGTCTGGTAGCGCTGCGGCGGGCCGCGCGACGAGGTCCAGCTTCGTGACGGCGAGGTCCTCGGGGCGGTAGCCGCGAAAACGGGGCGCCGGCTCGATCCGGCGCAGCGTCTTCGCCAGCTTCGGCCGAGGCGTCCTCGCGCGCTCGGCGGCGATCTCGAATCCCGCTGCCTCGAAGAGGCGCAGGTAGTCGGGTCGACGGAGGCGGTTCTGGAAGCCGAGCTCCGAGTTGAGAAGCCGCCAGCTCGAGTCCGAGTAGCGCAGGAAGTTGTAGGGCGAGAGGCCGCGGTCGAAGTACGAGAAATGGTCGCGGAGGTCGATCGCGCAGCTCATCGCGCCGCCGGCGGAGAGGAGGCGGCGGCATTCGGCGAGCAGCGCCGGGAGATCCTCTGCCGGAACGTGCTCGAGCGTGCTCGTGCTCGTGACGAAGTCGACCGACCCCTCGGGAAACCCGGTCCGACGGGCGTCGCGCGGCGCGACGTACTCGATGCCGAACTCCGCGGCGAGCCGGTCGAGCGCGCCGTCGCCCCGCCCCGGGCGCCGCAACGGCCGCCCGGCTTCCGCCTCGAGCTCGGGGGCGAGCTCCCGGAGTCGGTCCAGGGTGGCAGCCACGAGCTCGTCCCGCACGTGCGGGCGGAGGTCGACGAGCAGCTGGCGATCGACGCCGAGCGCCCAGAAGGAGAGCGGCACGGCGAGGTCCCAGCCGGCGCCGAACTCGTAGAAGACGGCCTCCGCGAGCGGCCGCTCCGGCCCGTGCCGCT
>JAICGP010000331.1 GCA_025923055.1 Thermoleophilia bacterium | reverse complement strand
GGAAACGTCCTCTCGGCTGACTACCATCGGGCGCGTGGGGAAGGTCTTCGCCCTCGCGAACCAGAAGGGCGGCGTCGGCAAGACGACGACCGCCGTGAACCTCGCAGCGTGCCTCGCGGAGGCCGGCGCGAGCACGCTCGTCGTCGACCTCGACCCGCAGGCGAACGCGACCTCGGGGCTCGGCGAGCGGGCGAACGGGACGTCGACCTACGACCTCCTCGACGGCGCCCCGCTCGGGGAGGTCGCGCACGCGACGCGCTTCCCCAATCTCGACCTCGTCCCCTCCCGGCCGGAGCTCGCGGGCGCGGTCGTCGAGCTCGCGCGGCGCGACGACGGCGAGACCTTCCTCCCCGGCGCCCTCGCGCCCGCCCGCGCGGGCTACGAGTTCGTCTTCGTGGACTGCCCGCCGTCGCTCGGCCCGCTGACCGTAAACGCGCTCGCGGCGACCGACCGCGTCCTCGTCCCCGTCCAGTGCGAGTACTACGCGCTCGAGGGGCTCGCGCAGCTCCTCCACTCGATCGAGCTCGTGCGCACGCGGCTCAACCCGCGGCTCGCCGTCGCCGGGATGATCCTCACCATGGTCGACGGGCGGACGCGGCTCGCCGCCGACGTGGCCGCGGAGGTGCGCCGCCACTTCGGCGACCTCGTCTTCGACGCCGTCGTCCCTCGCAGTGTCCGGCTGGCCGAGGCGCCGAGCCACGGGCTGCCCATCACCGCCTTCGACCGCGGCTCCGCGGGAGCCGACGCCTACTACAGGGTGGCGAGCGAGCTTGTCGACCGCGGGTAGCCCCGCCCCGCGCCGCGGCCTCGGCCGCGGCCTCGAGGTGCTGATCGGCGGCGCGGCGGCGCCCACCGACCTCGTCCAGGTCCCGGTCGGCTCGATCACGCCGAACGCCCGCCAGCCGCGACGGCGGCTCGACAGCGCCGGGATCGAGGCGCTCGCCGACTCCGTTCGCGCGCAGGGGCTCGTCCAGCCGGTCGTCGTCCGCTCGGCGCCCGAGGGCGGCTACGAGCTGATCGCGGGCGAGCGCCGCTGGCGCGCGGCCCGGGTGGCCGGCCTCGCCACGATCCCCGCGCTCGTGCGCGAGACGGACGATCGCGACACCCTCCTCCTGGCGCTCGTCGAGAACGTCGCGCGCGAGGACCTCTCGCCGGTGGACGAGGCGCGTGCCTACGCGGCGCTCATGGACGAGTTCGGCCTCTCGCTCGGCGAGGTCGGCGAGCACGTCGGCCGCTCGAAGCCGACCGTCTCCAACCGGCTGCGGCTGCTCGAGCTCCCGGACGACGTCCTTGGCCTGCTGGAGCGCGGCCAGCTCACGGAGGGCCATGCGCGCGCCGTTCTCGCCGTCCCCGACAACGAAGGACGCCGCCGCCTCGCGCGCCGCATCGTGCGCGGCGGCATGTCGGTGCGCGCCGCCGAGCGGGCCGCCCGCTGGGCCGGCGCGAGGACGAAGCCCCGGCGCCGCCAGCCGGTCAGCCCGGCCCTCGCCGCCCGCGCACGCGACGCCCTCCGACGCCTCGCCGGCACCGAGGCGAAGGTGACCGCGGGCCGGGTCGAGGTCTACTTCGAGGACGAGCTCGAGCTCGAGGAGATCGTCGAGGCGCTGGAGCGAGCCTCGCTACAATCTCCCGGCCCGGGCGATTAGCTCAGTCGGTTAGAGCGCCGCTCTGATAAGGCGGAGGTCCCTGGTTCGAATCCAGGATCGCCCATGTCCCCGTGCCCGCCGAGGGACGTTCCGTTCCGAAGGGCCGTGGCTATCATCAGACCCAGGCCCGTGCACGAGATGGTCATCTACGGCGTGAGCTTCGACATGGTCGGCAAGCAGCCGATCGTGCTCCTGAAGACCGCCGACGGGAACAAGTTCCTGCCGATCTGGATCGGTCACCCCGAGGCG
>JAICGP010000330.1 GCA_025923055.1 Thermoleophilia bacterium | reverse complement strand
TCGTCGTCGTAGCCGGGCGGCAGGTAGACCCAGAGCGGCCGCCGGTGCGGGTCGCCGAGCGGGTTGTCCGCGAGCGCCTCGCTCTCGAAGACCGTCTCCTCGAAGCGCCCGCGCGGCTCGTACGACCACGGATCCACGCGCTGATGCTAGCCGCCGCGATCAGGCGAGCTGCTGGCAGCTCGGGCAGTACCACGTGCCACGACCAGCGACCCGGGTCTTCGCGATCGGCGTCCCGCACCGCGGACAGGGCTCCCCGCCGCGGCCGTAGACGCGGAACTCCTCCTGCATCCGTCCCCGGCCGCCGTCCGCGCCGCGGTAGTCGCGGAGCGTCGCCCCTTGCCGGCGGATGCCGAGACGGAGGGCCTTGCGGATGCCGTCGCGGAGCGCGGCGACCTCCTCCGCGCCCAGCGAGCCGGCGGGCCGCAAGGGATGGACGCGCGCGTACCAGAGGGCCTCGTCGGCATAGATGTTCCCGACGCCGGCTGCGGCGCGCTGGTCGAGAAGCGCGCTCTTCACGGGCGCTCGCCGGCCGGCGAGCGCTTCCGCGAGGCGGCCGGCGGTGAACCCTCGCGCGAGCGGCTCGAGCCCGAGCCGCCTCGCGGCGAAGTACTCGTCCAGCTCGCCTGGCTCGAGCAGCTCCCAGGTGCCGAAGCGGCGGACGTCGCGGTAGGCGACGTCCGACCGGTTGTCTAGACCGACGACTGCCCGCACGTGTGGATCGTCCGTCGCCTCCGCGGGCGCCGGGTGCAGGACGCTCCCCGTCATGCGCAGGTGAACGAGGAGGTGCCGCCCGCTCTCGAAGACGACGACCAGGTACTTGCCGCGCCTGCGCACGTCGAGGATCCGCTCGCCTACGAGCCTTTCCGCGACGGCCTCGGGCGGCTCAGGCCTCGTCAGCCGCGGGTCGCGGATCTGCGCCTGCACGATCCTCCTCCCCGTCAGCCCCGGCGCGAGCCGCGAGCGGATCGTCTCGACCTCGGGCAGCTCCGGCATCGTCCGCGTCCCGACGCCCGTTCAGGAGAGGACGTCGAGGACGATCGGCGTCTCCCCGGGCCGTTCGTCACCGATCCGGTAGCAGGCGGCCACCTCGCGCGCGGCCGCCGCCGCCGACGGCTCGTCTCGTGCGTGCACCTCGGCGAGCGGCTCGCCGCGCTCGACGCGGTCGCCGCGCTTCGCTCGGCAGACGATCCCGACGGCGTGGTCGATCGCGTCCTCCTTCCGGACGCGGCCTGCGCCGAGGTGGAGCGCAGCGAGCCCGACTCCGGTCGCGGCGATGGCCTGTACGTAGCCCCCGGCCGGCGACGGGACGGGCACGATCGTCGCTGCCCGCGGCAGGTTCTCCCGGCTCGCGTCGCCGCCCTGCGCCGCCACCCAGCGGTCGTAGAGCTCGCGGGCCGCGCCGCTCGCCAGCGCCTCCTCCGCGCGCCGTCGCCCCTCGTGCTCGTCTACGCCGAGGTCCGACAGCGCCAGGAGGTGAGCCGAGGCACCGAGCACGAGCTCCACGAGGTCCGGCGGACCGGCGCCCTCGAGCGTGTCGAGCACCTCGGCGATCTCGAGCGCGTTGCCGACCGCGCGCCCGAGCGGCTGATCCATGTCCGTCAGCTCGCAGACGACCTCGCGGCCGGCGCTCCTGCCGAGCTCGACCATGGTCCGGGCGAGCTCGCGGGCCTCCTCGAGCGTCTTCATGAAGGCGCCGTCGCCGACCTTGACGTCGAGGACGATCGCATCGGCGCCGCCGGCGATTTTCTTCGACATGATCGAGGACGCGATCAGCGGGATGATGTCGACGGTCGCGGTCACGTCGCGGAGCGCGTAGAGCTTCTTGTCGGCCGGCACGAGGTCGGCGGTCTGGCCGACGATCGCCATGCCCACCTCGTCCACCTGGCGGAGGAACGCGGCGCCGTCGAGCTCGATCCTGAAGCC
>JAICGP010000329.1 GCA_025923055.1 Thermoleophilia bacterium | reverse complement strand
GCCCGGGTGGCCGGCGGCGTCGGCGTCGAGGCGGAAGCGCTCGAGCTCCGGCACGCGCGCGGCCAGCTCGGCCTCGAGCCGCTCGGTGCCGGCGCCGAGCCGCGCCACCTCGGCGGCTCCGCAGGACGGGCAGAGAGCGGGTGCGGGGACTCTCCGTCCGCAGTGGTGGCAGTGAAGGAGCCCGTCGGCGTGGAGCGTGAGCGCCACGTCACAGGCCGGGCACCGAAGCGTCAGGCCGCACGCACGGCAGTGGAGCGCGGGCGCCACACCGCGACGGTTCAGGAGGAGGATCGCCTTGCCGCCCCGGTCGGCGACCGCGCCGAGCTCGGCGAGGAGCGGCGCCGAGAGCGGGTAGCCGGCCTCCCGGCGCAGGTCGACGACGCGCACGGGCGGGAGCGGGCCGGCGAGGCGGCCGCCGAGGCTCAGCCGCTCGAGCCGCTCCCAGCTCTCGGGCCGGGGCGTCGCGCTCCCGTAGACGGCCACGGCCCCTTCGAGCGCCGCGCGCTTGGCCGCGACCGTCCGCGCGTCGTAGCGCGGGTCGGACTCCTGCTTGTAGGAGGCGTCGTGCTCCTCGTCCACGCACACGAGGCCGAGCCGGGCAACGGGGGCGAAGACGGCGGAGCGCGCCCCGACGACGATGGGGGCGGCGCCCGAGGCGATGCGCTCCCGCTCGTCGCGCCGCTCCGCCTCGGTCAGGCCGGAGTGGAGCACCGCGACCCGGTCGCCGAAGCGGGCGCGGAAGCGGCCGAGCGCCTGCGGGGTGAGCGCGATCTCGGGGACGAGGACGATCGCGCCCTGCCCGCGCGCGAGCGCCTCGTCGCAGGCGCGCAGGTAGACCTCCGTCTTGCCGCTCCCCGTGGCGCCGTGGAGGAGGAACGCACCGCCGCCCTCCTCCAGCGCCGCGCGGATGCGGGCGAGCGCCCCGGCCTGGGTCGCGCTGAGCGACTGCGGCCGCGCCTCCCCCGCGAGGCCCTCGTCGCGCTGCCGCCGCCTCGCCCCCGCACGCCGGGCCGGCGAGCTCGGCGCCACGAGGGCGAGCGCCCGAGCCGGGGTCGAGCCGTAGTAGTCCGCCACCCAGAGGGCAAGGTCGACGAGCGGCGCCGGGACGGCGCCGAGCACGGACTCGACCGCGACCGGCTCGACGTCGGCGGGCGCCTCGTCCTCGAGGCCGACGACGACGCCGCGTCGCCGGGCCCGCCCGAACCGCACGGAGACGACGTCGCCCTTCGCGAGCCCGTCCGCGAGGTACGTGAACGGTCGCGCGACGGCGCGCGCCTGGACGAGCGGCACGACGGATGCGAACCGGGCCACGGGTAGGATTCTCACGGACATGGCGGCTGGGCACTCCGTCGAGGACTACCTCGAGACGATCTACTTCCTGGCGTTTCCGATCGGCGAGTACCGGCCGGAGACGAAGGGATCCCCGACCCTCGCCGTACGCGTGGCCGACATGCTGGGGGTCTCCCGCGCCTCGGCGGGCGAGATGCTGAAGCGGCTCGAGGCCGAGGGCCTCGTCGAGCGCGGCGAGCAGAAGGAGGCCATCCTCACCGCCGACGGCCGCCGCGTCGCCGAGCGCGTCGTCCGCCGCCACAGGATCATCGAGCGGCTCCTCACCGACTTCATGGGCTACACGCCCGCGGAGGCCCACGAGCAGGCCGACATGCTCGGCAACACGTTCACGGACGAGATGGTCGAGCGCATCGCCAAGCAGCTCGGCGAGCCGGACCGCTGCCCGCACGGCTGGCCGGTCGACACCGACTTCGAGCAGGCCGAGAACCGCGAACTGAAGCCCCTCGCCGACCTCGAGGAGGGCGCGCGCGCCGAGATCGTCCGCCTCGCCGAGCACGACGGCGACCTGCTCCACTGGTACTACGACGAGGGCCTCGTGCCGGGCGCGAGCGTCGAGCTCCGCCGCGCCGAGCCG
>JAICGP010000328.1 GCA_025923055.1 Thermoleophilia bacterium | reverse complement strand
GCCGGTGCTCGCGCGGACGCTCGGCGCCCTCTACCTCGTCTCCGCGCTCGTCCTCGGCGTGCTCTTCGTCGCCCTGGCGCTCGCCCTCCAGCGCGAGACGACGCCCGCCCGGGCCCGGCGCCTGTTCAGCTACTCGCTCGCCTACCTCGCGCTCCTCTTCGTCGCGATGGCGATCGACCCGGTGGTACTCGGGTAGTGGATCCCGAGCTCGCCCGCCGGAACATGCGCCTGGGCCTGCTCCTGCTCGGCGTCGCCCTCGTGCTCCTCGCCGGTTCGGTCGTCGTCGCGGTCATCTATAACGCGCTCGAGTCCTGATCCGCTGAACGCGTTCCTCGCGCGGCCGGCCGGGCCGACGCCGGGCATCCCGCTCGCCGTCAAGGACCTGATCGACACGCAGTCGCTCGAGACGACGTACGGCTCTCCCATCTTCGCAGGGCACCTCCCCGAGCGCACGGCGAGCGCCGTGACGGCGCTCGAGCAGGCCGGCTACGCCGTCGTCGGCAAGACGAACCTGCACGAGTTCGCCTACGGGATCACGTCCGACAACCCCCACTACGGGGCCGTCGTCAACCCGCGCGATGCCGGCCGGATCCCGGGCGGCTCGAGCGGCGGGAACGGCGCCGCCCTCGCGGCGGGGTGGTGCGACGTCGCGCTGGGGACGGACAGCGCCGGCTCCATCCGGCTCCCGGCGGCCTGCTGCGGGGTCGTCGGGCTCAAGCCGACGCACGGCCTCGTGCCGGCCGACGGGGTCTTCCCGCTCGCTCCTAGCTTCGACACGGTCGGCCCGATGGCGCGCTCGGTCGGCGAGTGCGCGGCCTTGCTCGCCGTCGTCGCCCGCACGGAGCGCGAGGCCGTGAACGGCATTCGGGCCGCCCTCGCCTGGACGGAGCACGCCGACCCGCTCGTCCGGGCCCGCGTCGAGGCAGCCGCAGCCCTGCTCGGCGCCGTGGCCGTCGACTTCCCGCTCCCCGGCGACGTGGGCCCGGCCTTCCAGGCCGAGGCGGCCGCCGTCCACCGGGATCTCTTCGCGGAGCACGCCGACCTCTACGGCGAGGACGTTCGCCGCAAGCTCGAGGCGGCCTTCGCCGTCTCCGCGGAGGCCGTCGCGGCCTCGCGCGCCGAGCGGGAGGCCTATCGGGAGCGCGCGCTCGCTGCGCTGGAGGGCTTCGACGTCCTGCTCACGCCGACCATGCCGAGCGTCGCGCCGCCCGTCGGGATCGGCGACCTCGCGCTCCGCGAGCGCCTGATCTCGCTGACCCGACCCGCGAGCGCGCTCGGCTGGCCGGCGCTGGCCCTCCCGTGCGACGCGGCGGAGGACGGCCTGCCGGCGTCGGTCCAGATCATGGCCCGCCCCGGAGCGGACGGCCTCGTGCTCGCCGTGGGCGAAGCGCTCGAGTCCGCGCTCCGCGCCAGGTAACAGACTGTTAGTTGGGGGCCGCGGCCGCGTCCGCGAGGACGACGGTCTCGGCCGCGCCGACTCGGGCGGCCGGCAGCGTCTCGTCTCCCGCGAGCAGGCGCGCGAGGGCCTCGCGCTTCTCCTCGCCGCCGACGAGGAAGGCGACGAGCGGCTGGGCGCTCAGGTAGGCGAGCGAGAACGACAGCCGCGGGTGCGGCGGCGGCATGCCCGGCTCGGGCACGTGGACGATCGGCCCCGGTGCGGCGAGCTCCTCCTCGTGCCCCGGGTAGAGCGACGCCGTGTGGCCGTCCGGGCCGAGCCCGAGAAGGACGAGGTCGAACGCCTCGGGCAGCCCGACGTCGGCCGAGCGCAGGGGATGCACCTGCTCCTCGGGGATCGGCACGCGGGAGAGGAGCGCCTCGCGCGCGAGGCGCTCGTTCGAGTCCGGGTGGTCGGCGGGCACGAGCCGCTCGTCGCTCCACCACACGCGCCACGAGCTCCACTCGAGCTCCTCGAGGGCGAGGCGCTCGTAGACGGCCCTCGGCGTCGAGCCCCCGGT
>JAICGP010000327.1 GCA_025923055.1 Thermoleophilia bacterium | reverse complement strand
GACGCGAGGGCGCTCGGCATCAGGGAGCGCATCTCGACCTTCACGACCGACATGGGCGAGTCCTCCGCGAACCGCATCTGGAACGTCCACCTGATCGGCGACTACCTGAAGGGGCAGATCATCAGGCCGGGAGAGACCTTCTCGTACAACGCTCGGGTCGGGCCGCGGACGATCGAGCGCGGCTTCCGCGAGGGCCAGATGATCTTCGGCGGCGTCCTCATCCCCTCGATCGGCGGCGGCGTCTGCCAGACGGCGACCACGATCTTCAACGCCGCGTTCGAGGCCGGGCTGCCGATCTCGAAGCGGATCAACCACTCCTTCTACATCAGCCACTACCCCGTCGGCCGCGACGCGACCGTGTCGTGGGGCGGCCCCGATCTCGTGTTCCGCAACGACCTCGAGAACGCGATCCTCGTCGACGTCACTTACACGGACCACACGTTCACGGTCAGCTTCTACGGGACGAGGCAGGGTCGCCGGGTCGAGTCGTCCACGAGCGCGAGGACGAACTTCACGCAGCCGCGGCTCCAGTACGCGGTCGACCCGGGAGCTCCTCCGAACTCCGTGCGTACCGCCGCCGGCGGCGGCCCCGGCTTCGACGTGAACGTCCACCGCACGGTCTACGAGAAGGGGAAGGCCCTCCGGGAGGACGACTTCTTCACGCGCTACGTGCCGCAGAATCCGACGGCGATCTACGGCCCGGGCCGCACGCCGCCCGGTGACTTCTTCTACCTGCCGTCGAGCGGCTGAGCGGTTAGAGTCCCGCCGCGATGAACCCGCAGGCGGCGACCCTCCGGCTCGCGGTCTTCCCGCGCTCCGGGCTGCTGACGGACGCCTTGCTCGTCGTCGCCGGGGCCGGCCTCGTGGCGGTCGCCGCGCAGATCGAGATCATGCTCGGCTTCACGCCCGTCCCCATCTCGGGCCAGACCTTCGCCGTCCTTCTCGTCGGCGCCGCCTACGGGCCGTTACTCGGCGCGTCCAGCCTCCTCCTCTACTTCTTCGTCGGCCTGGCCGGTGCGCCGGTCTACTCCGGAGGCGACGGTGGCTGGGAGATCGTCAGGGGCGCGACGGGCGGCTACCTCGTCGGCTTCATCGCCGCCGCGTTGGTGACCGGCTGGCTCGCGCAGCGCCGGTGGGACCGCCGCTTCAACTCTGCAGTGGCGGCCATGCTCACGGGCAGCGTCGTGATCTACGCCTTCGGCCTCCCCTGGCTCGCGCGCGAGATCGGCGCGGGCGTCGAGGGGACGCTCGAGGCCGGTCTCTACCCGTTCGTGGTCGGCGACCTCCTGAAGCTCTACCTCGCAGGCGCCCTGCTCCCGGGCGCCTGGAAGCTCGTCGAGCGCCTGCGCGGCTAGCTCCCTTTCCGCTTGGGAAGCCCCGTTTTCGCCTCTGAGGCGCCGGGTACCCGTCACCGGCAATCGACGAAACAGGAGGCGATATGGCAAGCGTCACGGAGTCCATCGACGTCAACGTGCCCGTCACCACGGCGTACAACCAGTGGACGCAGTTCGAGGAGTTCCCCCGCTTCATGGAGGGCGTCAAGTCCGTCTCGCAGCTGGACGACACGCATCTCCGCTGGACGGCGGAGGTCTCCGGCAAGGAGCACCACTGGACGGCGGAGGTCACGGAGCAGCTTCCCGACGAGCGCGTCGCCTGGAAGGCGATCGAAGGCCACGGGAACGCGGGCGTCGTGACGTTCCACCGGCTCGGAGACAACGAGACCCGGGTCACGGTGCAGCTCGACCACGAGACCGAGGGCATGATGGAGGCGCTCGGCAGCGCGCTCGGCGCCGACTCGCGGCGGGTCAAGGGCGACCTGGAGCGCTTCAAGGAGCTCATCGAGGGCCGCGGCGTCGAGAGCGGCGCCTGGCGCGGTGAGGTCGAGCAGGGGCAGCGCCTCCGCTAGGGCACCGCTTCTCGGCGGGACGGGTGCCGACGGGGGCGGCGCCCGTCCCGCTGAACTTCCTTCCTT
>JAICGP010000326.1 GCA_025923055.1 Thermoleophilia bacterium | reverse complement strand
CTTCTCGAGCAGGCCGTAGAAGCGGCGCGCCTTCTGCTTCTCGCGCAGCTGCAGGAGGTACTCGGACTGCTTGATGCGGCCGCGGCCGTGCTCGCCCGGCGGGTAGCTGCGGCGCTCGACGGCGCACTTCTCCGTCAGGCAGCGCTCGCCCTTCAGGAAGAGCTTCATGCCCTCGCGGCGACAGAGCTTGCACTTGGGGCCGAGAGCGCGCGCCATCAGACGCGCCTCCGCTTCTTCGGCCGAACGCCGTTGTGCGCCTGCGGGGAGACGTCGCGGACGCCGAGGATCTCGAGCCCGGCCGCCTGGAGCGAGCGGATCGCCGTCTCGCGGCCCGAGCCGGGTCCCTTGACGAAGACCTCCACCTTCTGGAGCCCGTGCTCCATGCCCTTGCGGGCGCACGAGTCCGCCGTCACCTGCGCGGCGAACGGGGTCGACTTGCGCGAGCCCTTGAAGCCCGCGGAGCCGGCGCTCTCCCACGCGATCACGTTGCCCTCCTTGTCGGTGAGGGCGACGATCGTGTTGTTGAAGGACGTCTTGATGTGCGCCTGGCCGATCGCGATGTTCTTCTTCACGCGGCGGCGCGTGCGGCCCTTGGACGGTCGGCGGGGGGGAGCCACTACTTCGCCTTCTTCCCGCGCCCGACGGTCTTCTTCGGGCCCTTGCGCGTGCGCGCGTTCGTCTTCGTCCGCTGGCCGTTGACGGGCAGCCCTCGGCGGTGCCGCATGCCGCGGTACGCGCCGATCTCCTGCAGGCGCTTGATCGACTGCGCGCGCTCACGGCGCAGGTCGCCCTCGACCTCGAGGTTCCCGTCGATGTACGCGCGGAGCTTGGTGATCTCCTCGTCCGTGAGGTCACGGACCTTTTCGTCGTGCGAGAGGCCGAGCTCGGCGCAGACCTTGCGCGCCGCGGGCTCGCCGATGCCGAAGATGTACGTGAGCGCGACCTCGAGCCGCTTCTCACGGGGGAGGTTCACTCCTGCGATTCGTGCCAAATTCCTCTCCTCGCCTCTAGCCCTGCCGCTGCTTGTGCCGCGGGTTCGAGCAGATGACCAGCACCTTGCCGTGCCGCTTGATCACGCGGCAGCGGTCACACATCGGCTTCACGGATGGACGTACCTTCATGGGGAAACAGGGATCGAGCCCCATCCACGCGAAAGCGCGGACGAGCCGCGAGCAGGCATGGTAGCAAAGAGGCTCACGCGGGCTCCGGCCTCGTGAGGACGAGTGGGCCGTTGTCCGTCACGGCCACCGTGTGCTCGAAATGGGCCGAGAGCGAGCCGTCGTCGGTCGAGATCGACCAGCGGTCGTCGGCCATCCAGACGTCGGGGCCGCCCGCGTTGATCATCGGCTCGATGGCCAGCGTCATGCCGGGTTGGAGCAGGGGGCCGCGCCCGCGCTCTCCGAAGTTGGGCACCTGCGGCTCCTCGTGCATGGAGCGGCCGATGCCGTGGCCGACGAGCGAGCGGACGACGGAGAAGCCCGCCTCCTCGGTCGTGCGCTGGACGGCGGCCGAGATGTCCTGGACGTGGTTGCCCGCCCGCGCCTCGGCGATGCCCGCGGCGAGCGCCGACTGGCAGACCTCGAGGAGGCGCGCGGCCTCGCCGTCCACGTCTCCGACCGGGAACGTGTAGGCGGAGTCGGCCACGAAGCCGTCCAGCGTGACGCCGACGTCCACCGAGAGGAGGTCGCCCTCCTGCAGGCGGTAGGGGCCCGGGATCCCGTGGACGACCATCGAGTTCGGCGACGTGCAGATGGAGGCGGGAAACCCCCGGTAGCCCTTGAAGGTGGGCACGCCGCCCTCCGAGCGGATGTGCTCCTCGGCGGCCTCGTCGAGCTCGCTCGTCGTGACGCCCGGCTTCACGAGCTCGCCGAGCAGGGCGAGCGTGCGCGCGACGACGTCGCCCGCCCGGCGCATCGCCTCGATCTCGGTCTTCGACTTGCGGACGATCATGAGCCGCTCTGCTGCGCGGCAGCCAGG
>JAICGP010000325.1 GCA_025923055.1 Thermoleophilia bacterium | reverse complement strand
TCGCGATAGCCCTCCGGGCCCTTGCCGAGGATCCGGTGCGCGACCGCGTCGGCGATCACGGACACGCGGCGCCACTCCTCCCGCTCCTCGATGTTCGAGAGGTGCACCTCGACGACGGGAACGTCGACGACCTCGAGCGCGTCGTGGATGGCGTAGCTGTAGTGCGACCACGCGCCGGGGTTGACGACGAGCCCGTCGGCCCACTGGCCCGCGTCGTGGCACCACTCGACGAACTGACCCTCGTGGTTCGTCTGGAAGCAGCGCGCCGTGCAGCCGAGCTCCCGCGCCCAGGCGTAGATCTGGGTCTCGAGCTCTCCCAGGCCCAGACCCCCGTAGAGCGTCGGATCCCGCTTGGCGAGCACGTCGAGATTCACCCCGTTCACCACGGCGATCTGCACCGGGCGAGTCTACTGGCGGATCAGCGCGGCCAGCGCTCTGCGAGCGTCCGCGTCCGGCACGGTCGTGATCACGGGCTTCCCGGGCGCCTCGAGCAGGACGAAGACGCCCTTGCCCTTCTTGTCGCGCCCGAGCGCGGCCCAGGCGGCGTCGAGGTCCGCCGCGACCGGCTCCGGATGCAGGACGTCCTCGACCGCGTCGGTCGACAGGCCGGAGAGCCGGAGCGCGGCGAGGAGCCCGAGCGCCACAGCGTCGCCGTGGCGGACCCGGTACCCGGAGCCGGCCTCGAGCGCGTGCGCGAACGTGTGGCCGAGGTTGAGCAGGGCCCGCCGACCCTCGGTCTCGTACGGGTCGGAGAGGACGACGCCCGCCTTGTAGGCCGCGCAGGCCTGGATCATCTCCTCGTCCGGCAGCTCCCAGAGATGGCGGCCGGCGAGCAGCCCCGTCTTCACCACCTCGGCCATCCCGGCGCGGCGCTCCTCGTGGGGCAGCGTGGCGAGGAACTCCGGTTCGACGACGACCTGGGCCGGGAAGTGGAAGGCGCCCGCGAGGTTCTTCCCGTCGCTCGTGTCGATTCCCGTCTTGCCGCCGATCGCGGCGTCGACCTGCCCGGTGAGCGTGGTCGGGACGGCGATCCAGCGCACGCCGCGCAGGTAGGTCGCCGCCACGAAGCCCGCTACGTCGGTCGTCGAGCCGCCGCCGAAGGCGACGATCGTCCCGTCCCGGCCGAGCGCGACCTCGCTCCAGAGCCGCTCGACGACCTGGAGCGTCTTGGCCGCCTCTCCGGCGGCCACGCGGTGCACGGGCGCCTCGACGGGGGGCTCGTGCAGCTGCGCCACCCGCTCGTCGACGACGACGACGGCCGGTCCGGAAAGGTCGACCTCGCCGCGGAGCCGGACGGCGAGAGCCGCGAGCAGGACGCCGTCGGCGTCACGCGCGACGCCGTCCGCCGCCTCCTCGTAGACGCGCTGCCGGTCGGCGTACAGGCGCCGGAAGTCCTCCTCCCTCCGCGCGAGCGGACGGTCCGTCTCGCGGGCCCGCCGCCACGCCGTCTCGACGTCGACGTCCACGTAGACCGTCAGCGCCCGCACCCGCAGGCGCTCGCGGTTGAGCGGCGAGAGGACGGTGCCCCCGCCGAGCGCGATCACCGCCTCGGGGCCGGCGAGGACCTCGGCGAGGATCTCCTCCTCGACCCGCCTGAACTCGGCCTCGCCGCGCGCGAAAAGCTCGGCGATGGGCACGTGGCGCTTCTCGATGAGGGCGTCGAGGTCCACGAACGGGCGCGCCGTCAGCTCGGCGACGCGCGCGCCGATCGTGGACTTGCCGGCTCCCATGAAGCCGGCCAGCGCGAGGTGGCGCCCTACCGCGCCGACCACGGGATGCGCTCGACGTAGGCGCGCCAGGCCGCAACGAAGTCGGCGAGCGCGTCGCCGCCGAACTTCTCCCGCGCGGCGCGGGCGAGCTCGAAGGCGACGCACGCCTCGGCGACGACCGCGAGCGCCTCGACGGCGGCGACGTCCGAGCGCTCCACGAGCGCCTGCGCGGGCTCGCCCGTCTCGAGGTCGGCGGAGCGCAGCGGCTTCATGAGCGTCGGCAG
>JAICGP010000324.1 GCA_025923055.1 Thermoleophilia bacterium | reverse complement strand
GCTGCGCTCGCCGTACGCCGTGAAGATGAGGACGGCCGTCCCCGGCAGGCGCTCGGCGAGGATCTTCGTCGCCTCGAGCCCGTCCATCCCGGGCATGCGCACGTCCATGATCACGACGTTGGGCCGGCGGCGCTCGGCGACGGCGACGGCGCTGGCTCCGTCGGAGGCCTCGCCGACGACACGGATCTGCGGCGACCGCGAGAGCGAGAGGCGAAGGCCCTCGCGCACGACCTCATGGTCGTCTGCGATCAGACAGGTGATCTCGGTCGTCATGACTGCGGCTTGACTCCCCAAGGCACGATGATAATCGGGTGACGAGCCGTCACACTTTAGAGGGACTTGTCGTCGACCCTCTCGACGGCGCCTTCCCCGGCGCGCTCGCCCTCGAGGACGGACGCATCGCCGAGGTGGAGCGCAGGCCGGCTGGAGCCGCGGAGCCGCTGCTCTTTCCCGGCTTCGTCGACCTGCACGTGTACGCACCTGAGCGGCTGTCCGGCGAGGGCGTCACGGGCTACCTGCTCGCCACCCGCTCGCTCCGCGAGCCGGGCGATCCGCTCTGCCTGGGTCTGCACCTGGAGGGGCCGTTCCTCAATCCCAACGCCGCCGGCGCGATCCCGGTCGACGAGCTGACGCCGGTCGACCTCGCCGTCGTGGAGGAGTGGACGTCGGCCCGGCGCCTCGTCCGCCTCGTCACGCTGGCGCCCGAGCTGCCCCGTGCGCTCGAGGCGATCCGCAGGCTCGCGGCGGCGGGCATAGTCCCGGCTCTGGGACACACGAGGGCGAACGCGCTGACCGTCCGGGCGGCGCTCGACGCCGGCGCGCGCTTCGCGACCCACCTCTGGAACGCGATGGCGCCGTTCCGGGCGCGGAGCACCGGCCCCGTTCCGGCGCTCCTCCTCGACCCGCGGGTGACGGTCGGCCTGATCGCGGACGGGAGGCATCTCCACCCGGACACCGAGGCGCTGACCGTGCGCGTCGCGGGACCCGGCCGCATCGCCCTGACGAGCGACGTCGTGGCCGCGCCCGGCCACCGACGGGACGGGACGCTGCTCGGCGGCGACCGCAGCGGCGCCGCCCTCGTCCGCCGGATGGCGCGCTTCGGGCTGCCCGAGGCGGCCACGATGGCGAGCCTCGTCCCCGCGCACCTGCTCGGCCTCGGCGACCGCGGCCGCCTCGCGCCCGGCTACCGCGCCGACGTCGCGGTGCTCGACCGCGACCTCAGGGCCGTGGAGACCCTGGTCGCGGGAAAGCCGCTTCCGCTGCGCCCGGACGCCGAAAGCGAAGGTACGCGCCCGTCTTCGCCGCCACGGCGGTGATCGGCACGGCCACGAGCGCCCCGGGGATCCCCCACAGCACCGCGCCCGCCGTCACCGCCAGCAAGACGGCGACGGGGTGGAGCTCCACCGCGCGGCCGAGGACGAGCGGCTGGAGGAGGTCTCCCTCGAGCTGCTGCACGACCACCACGACCGCGACGACGATCAACGCCGTCACGAGCCCCTCGCTCACGAGCGCCACCATGGCCGCCGCGAAGCCCGCCACGACCGCGCCGGCGAGCGGGACGAAGGCGCCGAGGAAGACGAGGAGCGCAAGCGGGAGGACGAGCGGAACGCCAAGGAGGTAGAGCGCGAGCCCGATGAAGAACGCGTCGACGACTGCGACGATCGCCGTCCCGCGGAGGTAGCCGCCCAGCGTCTGCCACGACAGACGTCCGATCTCGCGGAGATCCTCGCGATGGCGCTCGGGGAAGAGGCGGACGATCGAAGCCCAGAGGCGGGCGCCGTCGCGGACGAAGAAGAAGAGCAGCACGAGCGTGAGCAGGAGGCCGGCGACGACCTCGACCGCGAGGACGGCGCCTCCGAGCGCCCCGGAGGCGATCCGGCCGGACTGGCCCGAGATCTCTTCGCGCGCGCCTTCGACGAGGTCGGCGGCTCGGGACTCCGAGAGCCCGAGCGGCCCGCTGGCGAGCCACTCCTCGACCTCGGCGACGCCGCCTCCGACGCTCACGTCGAGCTCACCG
>JAICGP010000323.1 GCA_025923055.1 Thermoleophilia bacterium | reverse complement strand
TCGAGGCGCTCGTGGGCGTGCGCGGCGGTGAGGAGGCGGCAGAGGTTCGCGTAGCCGCGCATCGTCTCGACGAGGAGCGTGACGTGGGAGCCGTCGGCGAGCGTCACCTCGGCGCCCGTGAT
This sequence comes from Thermoleophilia bacterium, assembly GCA_025923055.1. Taxonomy (GTDB): domain Bacteria; phylum Actinomycetota; class Thermoleophilia; order Gaiellales; family Gaiellaceae; genus JAIBJN01. The sequence continues at coordinate 1,903 of JAICGP010000323.1, read as the reverse complement.
CGCCCGGAGGCCGAGCGCCCTCGCGGCGTAGGCGAACTCGAGCGAGCCGTAGAGGCCGTCGTGGTCGGTGAGCGCGAGCGCGTCGTACCCGAGCTCGACCGCGCGGGCGGCGAGCTCCTCGGGCAGGGAGGCGCCGTCGAGGAACGAGTAGGCCGAGTGGGCGTGGAGCTCGACGTAACCCACGCTCACGTCACGCTTCCGGCACGGTCCGCGCGCCACCCGTGCGGTTTTCGGCTGTACGCTCGAAGGCGGGTGGTGGGAGAGGGGTGCCCCTAGAGTTAACGGGCGGGTGGTGGAGCCTTCGATGGACGAGGCGATTGTCAACGGGCCCGGAGGGGGCGAGCGACTGGAGAGCGAGGACTGTGTCTACCTCGTCAAGGTCGCGCGGCCGGAGATCAGCCTGATCGAGTACGACACCGGACCGACCTACGAGGGCGCCTCCCCCCACTTCCACGAGCGCCACACGGACGCGTTCTTCCTCCTCGACGGCGAGCTCGAGTTCACCCTTGGTCGTGAGACGCACTTCAGCCGCGCCGGGTCGGCCGTGGTCGTGCCCCCCGGGAACGTCCACGCCTTCACGAGCACGGGCCGCGGGCGCGCCCGCTTCCTCAACGTCCACGCTCCCGACTCCGGCTTCGTCGACTTCCTCCGCGCCCGCATGCAGGGCGAGGACGGCTCGTTCGACAGCGTCGACGTCGACGGGCCGCAGGAGCCCGGCGACGGCACCGTCCTCGGCTCCGGCGAGGGCACGACCTACGCGGTCGGCAGCGCCACGTCCGTCTTCAAGGCGACGAGGGAGTCGACCGCGGGCTCCTTCTCCCTCGCCGAGGTCACGATTCGGCCGGGGACGAGCGGCCCTCCCCCGCACTCCCACCGGCAGCTGCTCGACTCCTTCTACGTCCTCGAGGGGACGCTCACCGTCCTGCTCGACGACGAGGAGGTCGAGGCGGGCCCGGGGACCTACGCCTGCGCCCCGCCCGGCGTCGTCCACACCTTCGCCAACCACAGCGCCGACCCCGTGCGCTTCCTCAACCTGAACACGCCCGGGGGCTGGGAGGACTACATCCGCGACCTCGCGGCCGCGGCGCCCGCGGACCGTCCTCCCGACCCACGGCTCATGGGCGAGATCCTCGCCCGCCACGACGTGGTCTTCTCGAGCTAGAAGCCCCTTTCGGAAAGAAGACCTGGCCGCCGCGCAGCGCTGGACCGCGCGATTCAGCGTCCTCAGTCGCGCGCGTAACCTCCGGCTAGGAGCACTCCCAGCGTCCTTGCCTCGCACGCGCCCAGCCCACCGCAGCGACGAGGCGCTCATTCCGAAATGAGCTCTAGGAGGCCTGCCGGAACCACGTGCCGCTCGCCCCGTCCCGGAAGACGACGACGTTCCGCCCCGTCTCGAGCACGACCTCGAAGTAGTTCCGCCGCACCGGCTCCTCCGTCCACCAGCGGTCGGCCACGTGCCACTCGTCCCGGTGCGCGATCACGCGCACCCGGTCGACGGCCGCCGGCACGCGTCCCTCACAGACGACGTGCACCGGTCGCGGCTCGTTCAGTCGTCGCGCGGAACGAGAATGGCCCTGCTCTCGGGGATGCGGGACCACGGTGCGACCTCCACGACGGTGCAGACCGCGTCCATCCCCGCCGCCGCGCGCACCTGCCGGAGCCCTCCGCGCAGGCGCTCGCGCAAGCGGCTCCCCCGCGGACGGACGAGCTCGGCCTGCGTCCCGACAGATTCCGTCAGCTCTCCCAGCTCGAGCCTGAGCTCCGCCGTGGGGGCGGGCAGCTCCGCGAGCCGGGGAGCGAGCGCGAGCCGAAGGCGGTCGGGCTCCGCCGTCGGCTCGCGCAGCGTCAGCGAGCGTCGCCAGGAGCCTCCGCCGACGAGCCTCGCCGTGAGGGCGAGCTGCCG
>JAICGP010000322.1 GCA_025923055.1 Thermoleophilia bacterium | reverse complement strand
CTGACGGCGATGCGGATGCCGAAGGACCTCGAGCCGGAGGTGCGCAACACGCTGATCGGCGACACGCTCGCGCGCGCGGCGGACGCGCCCCTCGGCATCGCCGAGTGCGCGGCCGACGTCGCCGGGCTCGCCTGCGAGATCACGGTCAGCGGCAACCCCAACGTCCGCGGCGACGCGGCCGCTGCCGCGGCGCTCGCCGCGGCAGCCGCGCGCGTGGCCGCGAACCTTGTCGAGATCAACCTCGCCACGACGGAGGAGGACGACCGGGTCGAAGAGGCCCGCGCGTACGCCCGCACGGCGGAGGCGGCCGCCGTCAAGGCCCTCGCGACGGCCGCTCAGTGAGGCGACGCTAGATCAGCCCGTGGCTGGTGCCGCTCTGCGGGAACGCGGAGACGTCGAAGGCACCGGCGTCCGACTCGGCGCGCAGGCGCGTCTCCCAGTCGGAGTGCTGCTCCTTGCACGTCGGGCAGGCGCGCAGGGCGTGCCCGTTGCCGGCGTCGAGATGACCCCAGTAGCCCCGCGACAGGAGGCCGTCCGCCTGCTGCCGGCCGCAGAGGCCGCAGCGGAGAAAAAGCCGCGACATGTACGTCTCCTTATAGCACTGCTTTCAGGTCGCCTACCAGGGTCCGATGAAGGGCCCCTCGACACCCGCCAGCAGGATGATCACGACGATGACGATGCAGAGGACCGAGAGCCCGAGCGAGGCGACGGTGACGCTCGGAAGGTGAGTCTGCTCGCGCGGGAACTCGATCTGACGCTCACGAGGCCAGGCCATCGTTCCTCCTTCCTACGTTCCGGGATCGGTCGAGGGGCCGGCCATGGGCGGCTGGCTCGGGCCGGGCCCGGGCGGGATGCCTCCGGGCGCGGGTAGCCCTCCCGCGGCGCGGAGAAGGTCGGCCTGAGCTGCGAGCTTCTTGTTCTCGAGCCAGACCCAGCCGATCAGCGACCCGACCATGACGAGGATCCCGAGGATGGTGAGGATGTAGGTGCCGGTCGAGCTGCCGGGCCCGAAGGTCCAGAAGGCACTGATGTCCTCGGACCATTCGTCGAAGGGGAAGCTGTCGATCACGGGAACCTCCTCTCTTCACCGGCGCGGACTCCGGGCCGGCCCCCGTTGACCTGAGCGAACGAGTCGAGGAGCACGGGGGCCGACTCGACCTCCTCGCCGGTCGGCAGGACGATCGTCTCCGGCACGCGCTCGAACTCGGGGAAGAAGTCCTGCTGGAACTCGGCCATGTCGAGGCCCTCGAGCTCGACCTCGGGCGGGACGCGCAGCAGGTTGGCCTTCTTCAGCAGCCAGCTGACGATGAAGCCGGGGAGGAAGGCGAGCGGGAAGAACGCGAGCATGCCCATGAGCTGACCGCCGAAGGACGACTCGATGTTGTTCACGCCGGTGGGAAAGCCGCCGGCGAAGATCCCCACGAGGAAGACGCCGTAGAACCCGCAGACGCCGTGGACCGCCACCGCCCCCACCGCGTCGTCGACGCGTAGCCTCTTCTCGATCCAGGTACCGCTCCAGACGGCGAGCATGCCTCCCGTGACCGAGAGGAGGTAGGCGAGCGAGGGGTGGTAGACGTCGGCGCCCGCCGACACGGCGATCACGCCGGCCAGGCCTCCGGACATCGTCCAGAACGGGTCGCCCTTGCTCGCGAACCAGCCGCCCGTGAAGCCGCCCGCGAAGCCGAAGGTGATCACGAACGCGATCGCGCCCAGCGTCGACGGGCTGAGGTAGATGTTCAGCCAGCCGGGCGTGATCGTGGACTGGATGACGAGGCAGGCGGCGTAGAAGCCGTAGAAGCCCGTGAAGATCAGCATCAGGCCCATCACGGTCAGATGGGTGTTGTGCGCCCGGAAGGTCCTGGCTCTGCCCTCCCGGTCGTACTTGCCTATGCGTGGGCCCAGGTTGAGCAGCACCCCGAAGGCGAAGGCGCCCGCCACGCCGTGGACGACGAGGGACGCGATCGCGTCGTGGAAGCCGAACTGCGTGACGAGCCAGCCGCCCGAGCTCCAGCCCCAGGCGGCGTCCATGATCCAGACGGCCGAGCCGAGGATG
>JAICGP010000321.1 GCA_025923055.1 Thermoleophilia bacterium | reverse complement strand
CGAGCAGCGTGATGCCGTAGAACAGCGCCGCGGCGCCGGCCGTGAACGGATTCGCGAAAAGCGCGATGAGGATGCCGAAGTTGACCACCATTCCCACCGGCCCCGTGAACCGCAGCGGGCGGGCCGAGTAGCGGGCGGCCACGAGGCCGAGGAGCACCGTCGCCGCCGGCAGCACGACGAGCCCGAGGACGAGCTCGTAGAGCTCGAGCCCGGCGATGACCCCCTCGGGCTGGTCGAGGACCGCGAGGGTCAGCAGAACCAGTCCGCCGGCGACTCGAGCGCCGGTTCCGATCGGGCCGATTCTGCGGCTTCTACCTCTCAGAACGCTACGCCGCCAAACTTGCTCGTGGGCACGGCTTCCCGACCGAATGGTACGAGAGGCCGCCGCGTCGCTCAGGGACTCAGCTTGCGGACGCGGCGGTTGCCGACGTCTGCGATGTACACGTGGCCGGCGTCGTCGACGGCGACACCCACGGGCAAGTCGAGGCGAGCGCGCCAGGCAGGGCCTCCGTCGCCTGCGAACCCCGCACTCCGGTGCCGGCGAAGGTGGTGGAGTCGACGACCCGCTCGTGCGCGGCGCGAGCCCCGAAGTCGACACGATTGCCGTGACGGAACAAGCCTGCTACAAACGGTCCTCCACGGCCCGGCCGGGCGCCTGGCCGGGCCGACCGCCCAAAGCCGAGGGGAGGACGCGACATGAGGGGAGTCAAGCTGGTCTCCGTGATCGCGCTCGCCGGGGCGATGCACGCGGCCGCCCTGGTGGGGACGGCGAGCGGCGCGCTCGCGCAGGAGTCGGCGTCGACCTGGACCTGCGACCCGGAGGCCGCTGCCGCGACGCTCGGCCGCGGCGGCGTCGTCCGCGAGCCCGATCTGGGCGAGGTCCACGCGGATCTGCCGGCGTCGGCCAAGGGCAGAGCCGGCAGGAGCTTCCGGGCGACCGTGCCGGTGTTCTTCCACGTGGTGACCGACGGCGCGATCGGAAACCTGACGGCCGCGCAGATCGCCGACCAGATCGACGTGCTGAACGTGACCTTCGGCGGCGGCGAGGGAGGCGCCAGGACAGGCTTCAGGTTCGAGCTCGCCGGCGTCACGCGTACGGACAACGCCAGGTGGTTCTACTCCGGCTCCGGCGGCGCCGAGCACGACATGAAGCGGACGCTCCGCAGCGGCGACGCGAACGCGCTCAACCTCTACTCGACGACCGCCGGGGCGTACCTCGGCTGGGCGTACCTGCCCTCGATCCTCACCTCGCCCTCGCAGGCCTACCTCGACGGCGTCGTCGTCGATTGGGAGTCGATGCGGGGCACGTCCGACGCCTACGCGGGAGAGTTCGACCAGGGCGAGACCGCCACGCACGAGGTCGGCCACTGGCTGAACCTCGAGCACACGTTCTTCAACGGATGCAACAAGCGGGGCGACTTCGTCGCCGATACGCCGCCGCAGAAGACGCCCACCTCCGGGTGCCCGGAGGGGAAGGACACCTGCCCGGAGCCCGGGCTCGACCCGATCCACAACTACATGGACTACTCGTTCGACTCCTGCTACACGGAGTTCACGCCGGGCCAGGCTCAGCGGATGAAGGACGCCTGGCTCTTCTACCGCGCGAAGGGCTAGCAGGCGCCGACTCAGCCGAAGACGGGCCGGCCTCGCGCCGGCCCGTCGTGTTCCGCGGCGTCGTGATCCTGGCGACCGTCGCGTTCCAGACGAGGACGGTCTCGTCCCATCCGTCGCTCCGGGCCTCGGCCGGGCGGGGCTCACGGCCGCTCTTCTTCACGCCGCGAGCTCCTGTCCCGTCGCCGCCCGCCTCCGGCTTGCGCCGCCGCCCACGCGGCTGCGGCCGTTCGACGCCTGCGACAGGATGTGCTTCGCCACCCGCTTCCCGTCCCTGCCCGCGCCGAGGATGAGCATCGACGCGAAGGAGTGCAGGAAGGGCAGCCCCACGAAGTAGAGGCCGGGCGCCGAGGGGACGGCGCCGTGCTTCTGGTCCGGGAAGCCGTCGGCGTCCTCGGGGAGCGGCGGCTGGATCCAGCCGTAGTCGTTGCGGAAGCCGGTG
>JAICGP010000320.1 GCA_025923055.1 Thermoleophilia bacterium | reverse complement strand
GGGGAAACCATGTTTCCCCCAAGTGCCCCCTTCTTTGATGCAGTGAGGGAACCTCCCGGTTCCCTAACACACCCTCCACACGCTCATGGGCCGGAAGGCCCATGAGCGCCGCCAGGGCCGTCGCGCTCGAGGTCGTGACGCGCGTCTTCGAGGACGGCGCGTACGCCGATCGGGTCTTCCGGAGCGCTTCGCGCGGGCTCGACGGCCGGGACCGGGCGTTCGCGATGCAGCTCTCGTACGGGACGGTGCAGCGAGTGCGCACGCTCGACCACGCGATCGACGCGCTGGGGCGGAGGCCGGTGCGCAAGCTCGACCCGCCGGTGCGCGCAGCCCTGCGCACGGGCGCCTACCAGCTCGCCTACATGGACGGGGTGCCGGCGCACGCCGCGGTGGACGAGACCGTGGAGCTCGTGCGCGCCGCGGGCCTCGAGCGTGCCGTCGCGTTCGCGAACGCCGTCCTGCGCCGCCTCTCCGAGGGGCTGGCGGGCGTGCTCGCGCGGCTGCACGAGGAGACGCCCCAGGCGGCCGCGCTCCTCCATTCCTACCCCGACTGGGTCGCCGAGACGTGGTGGCGCGAGCTCGGCCCGGACGACGCGCGCGCTCTCCTGCGGGCGCAGAACGAGCCGCCGGAGACGGCCGTGAGGACGCCCGAGGGACCCAGGGTCGTCGACGCGATCCCGCCGGACTGGTTGGAGAGCGGCTACGCGTGGCCGCAGAGCCGCGGCTCGCAGCTCGCCGGTGTCGCCGCCGGCGTCCGCCCGGGGGAGCGCGTGCTCGACCTCTGCGCGGCGCCCGGCGGCAAGGCGACGCAGCTCGCCGCGCTCGGCGCCGAGGTGGTCGCCGTCGAGCGGCACGCGGGGCGAGCGCGAGAGCTCGAGGAGAACGCGCGGCGCCTGAGAGCCGAGCGCCTCACCGTCCTGCACGCCGACGCACTCGCGCTCCCGGCGGGCCTCGGCGGGTTCGACCGCGCGCTCGTGGACGCGCCCTGCTCGGGGCTCGGCGTCCTCAACTCGAGGCCCGACCTGCGCTGGCGCGCCGAGCCGCTCCCCGACCTCCAGCTCGCGCTCCTGCGCGCAGCCGTCGAGCGCGTGCGGCCCGGCGGGACGGTGACCTACTCCGTCTGCACGATCAACGGGGCGGAGAACGAGGCGGTCGTCGACGCGCTCGGCCTCCCCGTCGAAGACCTGAGCGGGCTGGGGCCCGAGTACCGCCACCCGCGTCGGCCCGAGTTCCTGCTCACGCTCCCGCACGTCCACAGGACGTCCGGGTTCTTCGTCGCCCGCATGCGGACGTAGGATCGGGCCATGGCCTGGCGCGACTGGTTGCGGACCGTGGAGGTCGAGCCGTCCATCTACGCGGCGGACTTCGCCCGCCTGGGCGAGCAGGTGCGGCACCTCCTGAACGCGGGCGCGCGCGTCTTCCACTTCGACGTCGGCGACGGGCACTTCGTCGAGCCGGTGACGATCGGGCCGGTCGTCCTCCAGTCGATCGCGCCGCTGGTCCACGGCGAGGGCGGCGTCGTCGACGTACACCTCATGGTCACTAACCCGGAGCACCACTTCCCGCAGGTTGCCCGCGCCGGAGGCGACAGCGTCACGTTCCACGTCGAGGCCTGCGACGAGCCCTGGCGGGCGATCGAAGCGGCGCGCTCGCACGGGCTCGAGGTCGGCGTCGCGTTCAACCCGGAGACGCCGGTCGAGGACGCCGTCGCGGCCTCGCTCGGCGCCGACCTCGTGCTGTGCATGAGCATCCATCCCGGCTACTCGGGCCAGGAGTTCATGCTGGAGGCGCTCGAGCGCATCGCCGAGCTTCGTGCGCAGCTCCACGAGCGCGTCGTCGTGCAGGTCGACGGCGGGATCACGCAGGAGAACGTGCGCGCCGCGTACGAGGCGGGCGCGGAGGCCATCGTCGCCGGGAGCTCGATCTTCGGGCGCGAGGACCTGAACCGCGCCTACCTCCGGCTCGTCCGCGAGCTCGCGCCGCGTGACTGACGCGGACTTCCTGGAAAGGGCGCTCGAGCTGGCGGAGCGCGGCCGCGGGACGACGGCGCCGAACCCCGTCGTCGGCGCGGTGCTCGTCCGC
>JAICGP010000319.1 GCA_025923055.1 Thermoleophilia bacterium | reverse complement strand
TCATCCCGGCGGGCGCGTTGCTCGACCAGGGGCGCGCGCATCCGCTCGCGTGGGCGTTGATCGCGGTCGTGGTCGCAGGGTTCGGGTTCGCCGAGTACGCGGTCTGGAGCGACGCCGACCCGGACTGGGTCTGGAAGCTACCGCTGACGCTCGGCGCGTTCGCCGTCGCCGGGGCGCAGGCCGCCGCCTCTACGTCGCGGCTCCGCCCCGGCGACGGCCGGCCGCTTCGCGCCCTCTACTGGGCGGCGATCGGCCTCGGCGTCGCCTTCGCCGTTCTCGTCGCCGTCGCCGCCTGGGAAGAGATCGAGGACGCGTCGGGCTACTACCGCGCGCTCGGAGCGACGGCCGTCGCCGCCGTCCTCGCGTCGCTCCTCCAGCCGCTTCTCCGCCGTGCGGGCCGGCGGACGGAGCGCGGCGCTCGGCTCGTCCTCGAGCTCGACCGGGAGCCGTCCGACGAGGCGGTCGCGGCCGCCGTGGAGGCCCTCGCACGTCACGGCGTCGGCGCCGAGGTGGTGCGCGGACCGGGCGTCTGAGAGACTCGCGCGCGTGCCGCTACGCCTCGCCGCGGTCTGCGGGCTGCTCGCGCCGGTCGCCTTCGTCGTCGGCCTCGTCGCCGGCGACCTCGTCCAGCCGGAGGCGTTCAGCCCGGCCCAGGACGACATCAGCGACCTCGGCGCGCTCACCGCCACGAGCCCGTGGCTCTACAACCAGGTCGCCTCGAACCTGACGGGGCTCCTGATTCTCGGGCTGGCGCTCGGCCTGTGGCGCGCGCTCGGAAGCGGGGTGCTCTCGCGCCTGGGCGTGGTCGCCCTCGTCGTGGTGGGAGTGGGAAGGTTTCTCGAGGGATTCCTCCGGCTCGACTGCCAGGGCATCGACGTCGGCTGCGAGAACGACTCGTGGCACTCCTCTGCCCACCGGATCGAGTCCGGGATCTCTGCGGCCGCGACGTTCCTGGCCCCGCTCCTCCTCGCCTTCGCGTTCCGGCGTCTCCCGGAGTGGCGGCGCCTGTGGCTTCCGACGCTCCTCACGCCGGTCGCGTCGATCGTCGCGGCTGTTCTCTTCAGCATCATCGGAGACGGGGCGTCGACGCGCGCGGCGACCATCGTCTGGGTCCTCTGGCTGGGGCTCGTCGCCTACCGGCTGCTCCGCGTGGCGGACAGGAGGACTGTCGGACCGCCTCCTTAAGATGCCCTGGCGCGCATGGCCCAGTTCGTCCACCTCCACGTCCACTCCGAGTACTCGATCCTCGACGGGGCCTGCCGGATCCCGGAGCTCGCCGCGCGCGCGGCCGAGCTCGAGATGCCTGCCGTGGCGCTCACCGACCACGGCTCGCTGGCCGGCGCGGTGGAGCTCTACCGGGAGGCCGGGAAGCACGGCGTCAAGCCGATCCTCGGGTGCGAGGTCTACGTCGCCGACGACCGGCGGGCGCAGAAGAAGGGCTACGCGCACCTCACGCTCCTCGCCGAGACGAACGAGGGCTACGCGAACCTGATCAAGCTCGCCTCGGCGGGCTACCTCGAGGGCTACTACTACAAGCCGCGCGTCGACTGGGAGCTGCTCGCGTCGCGCTCGGCCGGGCTGATCGCGCTCTCGGGCTGCCTCTCCGGCCGGGTCTGCAAGGCGCTCGAGCACGGGAACCGCGCCGAGGCCGAGGCGGAGGTGGCGCGGCTCGGCGACATCTTCGGGCGCGACTCCGTCTACCTCGAGATCCAGGACGCGGGGCTCGAGGTGCAGAAGCCCATCAACGCCGCGCTGGCCGAGATCGGGACCGCGACCGGGATCCCGCTCGTGGCGACGGGCGACGTCCACTACCTCCGGCACGAGGACGCGCGCGCGCACGAGGCGCTCCTCTGCATCCAGTCCGGCGACACGCTCGCCAACCCGAGCCGCTGGAAGTTCGACACCGACCAGTTCTACTTCAAGACGCCGGGCGAGATGGCGCAGGACTTCGCCGACCATCCCGACGCAGTGCGGCGGACGCTCGAGATCGCCGAGCGCTGCTCCGTCGCGCTCGACCTCGGGGTCATCCGGCTGCCGCACTTCCCGACTCCGGACGGGCGCGACGCCTTCGACTACCTCGTGGAGCTCT
>JAICGP010000318.1 GCA_025923055.1 Thermoleophilia bacterium | reverse complement strand
TGCACGTGCGCGGGATCTACCCGCCGTTCGACCCGCTCGCCTCGCTCTCGCGGCTGATGCGGCGGGGCGCCGGCCCGGGGCGGACACGCGACGACCACCTCGTGGTCGCCGCCCAGCTCTACGCGGCGCTCGCGGGCGCGCGGCGGTTCGCCGACCTGGCGGAGGTCGTCGGCGAGGACGCGCTCTCGGAGGACGAGCGGCGCTACCTCGCCTTCGCGGAGGCCTTCCGCCTGCGCTTCGTCCGCCAGGCGCGCACGGAGGCACGCACGCTCGAGGAGACGCTCGGCCGCGCCTGGGACGTCCTCTCCGCGTTGCCCCGCCGCGAGCTGACCATGATCCCCCCCGAGGCGCTCGCGCGCCGCTACGTCGAGGGAGCCGATGGCTCTTCGCATCCCGCCCGGTAGGGCCGGCCGCCCCTGGCTCGTCGCCCACATCGAGATCGCCGCGCGCGGCGCCGAGGTGCTCGAGCAGAAGCGGCAGGCGCTCCTGCGCGAGGAGCTGCGCCTCCGGCAGGAGCTCGACGAGGCGGAGCGGCGCTGGCACGAGGCGGCGCGGGCGGCGGCCGTCTGGCTGCGCCGGGCGGCGCTCCTCGGCGGCGAGCGGCCGCTGGGTCTCGCCGCGTTCCACGCGGGCGCGCCGGCCGGGGTCGAGGTCGCCTGGCGGAACTCGCTCGGCGTCGTGCACCCCGGCGAGCCTCGGGTGGAGCTCCCCGCGCGGACGGCGGGCGGCGCCGCCGGCGGCTCGGCGGCGCTCGTCCCCGCGACGGTGGCTCACCGGGACGCGGTGGAGGCGGCCGCGCGCTTCGCGGCCGCCCGGGCGAGCCACGAGCGGATCGCCGCGGAGCTCGCCCGCACCGTGAGGCGGCTCCGTGCCGTCGAGCAGCGGTGGCTTCCCGCGCAGCAGCGGGCCCTCGCGGAGCTCGAGCTGCGGCTCGACGAGGAGGAGCGCGAGGATGCCTCGCGCGTGCGCTGGGCGGCCCGGCGCACGTCCCGCTAGGCGCGCCCGGCGGCGGGAGTCCGACCGGGAGAGGCGGAGGGCTCGGAAGCCCCCCGCCGTCTCCGGTGCCGCAGCTAGCCCCTGAAGATGCAGAGGCCCAAAGTCGCAGTCGCGAGCACGTTATAACCCACTCGCGTGCCTCTAGAAAACCCCCCACAAGGCCAGCATCCATGCGGTTTAGCGGTACTATCCCGGTGGCCGGGCGAGGTCGCCGGCGGGGTCAGCCCACGACGCCGGCGAGCCCGCGCGGGGCGACGACCCGCTCCCGCTCGGCGCCGACCGAGATGAGGCAGACGTCGACGCCCAGGCGCTCCTCGACGAAGCGCACGTACCCCTGGGCCGCGGCGGGAAGATCGGCGACGGACTCGGCCGTGTCGAGGGAGGCCTCCCAGCCGGGCAGCGTCTCGTACACCGGCCGGGCGTGGTGGAAATCGCTCTGGTGGGCGGGAAACTCCTCGGTCTCGGTCCCGTCGGGCAGGAGGTAGCGCGTGCAGACGGCGATCTGGGCGAACGTCGAGAGGACGTCGAGCTTCGTCAGCGCGAGGCGCGTGATCCCGTTGAGGCGGACCGCGAAGCGGAGGGCGACGAGGTCGAGCCAGCCGCAACGGCGCTCGCGTCCCGTCGTCGTCCCGTACTCCTCCCCGAGCTCGCGGACGCGCGCCTGCTCCGCGCCCTCGATCTCGGTCGGGAAGGGGCCCTCGCCGACGCGCGTGACGTACGCCTTCGCCACCCCGAGGACGCGGTCGATGCGAGTCGGGCCGATGCCGACGCCGGTCGCGGCGGCGCCGGCGAGCGGGTTCGAGGAGGTCACGAACGGATACGTGCCGTGGTCGAGGTCGAGGAGCGTTCCCTGCGCTCCCTCGAGGAGTACGCGGCGGCCCTCCCGGAGCGCTTCGTCGACGAGCAGCGAGGTGTCCTCGACGTACGGGCGTAGGCGCACCGCGCAGGCTTCCATGCGCTCGGCCAGCTCCTCCGGCTCCAGCGCCTCGACGCCGTGCACCCGCTCGAGGAGGACGTTCTTCTCCGCCAGCGCCGTCTCGAACTTCTGGCGCAGGATCTTCGGGTCGAGGATGTCCTGGACGCGGATGCCGATCCGCGC
>JAICGP010000317.1 GCA_025923055.1 Thermoleophilia bacterium | reverse complement strand
CTGGTCGAGGTCTCGGCCGATCAGGTACCACGAGCCGGCCTCGGGAAGGAGCGCGTACGGGTTGACCGTGCGCTCGCGGGTCTTGTCGCGCGAGATCGACCAGTACGTGAACTTGACCGTGCGCTGCTTGGAGATGGCGCCCTCGAGCTTCGTCAGGCGCCCCGACATCTCGTCCGAGTAATCGGGGTCTCGCACCTGGACGCGGACGGCGCCGGCCGGGCGCGCGTCGAGCTGGGTCGGCCGGCCGAGCGCGAGGTTCTGGAGCGCGAGGCGCAGCGGCTCGGCGTAGGCGAACTGGCCCTCGAGGAGGTAGAGCGCCACCTGGAGCGCCGCCAGCTCCTCGTCGTCGAGGTCGAGCTTGGGGAGGAAGTACTGCTCGGAGCGGAGCGTGTAGAGCTCCTCGCCGGTGAACTCGTCCCGCTGGGAATGGAGCGGCACGCCGAGGGCGACGAGCTCGCTGCGGTCGGAGTAGAAGCGCCGGGCGAACGCCTCGTCCGACATCTCGGAGTAGCCCTCGACGACCGACTTGATCTCGCGCGCCGTCAGGGGGCGGCGCTCGGCCATCAGGAAGGCGACGAGCGAGAGCTGGCGGATCAGCTTGTCGGTGTCGTGCGACACGGCTCCTATTCTGTCACCGGCGTGCGCATCGTCGCCCATCTCGACCTGGACGCGTTCTTCGCGGCCGTGGAGGAGCTCGAGCGACCCGAGCTCGCGCGGCTGCCGCTGGTCGTCGGCGGCGACCCGCGCGGGCGCGGCGTCGTCGCCACGGCGAACTACGAGGCGCGCCGCTACGGCATCCGGTCGGCGATGAGCTGCGCCGAGGCGCTGCGGCGCTGCCCGGACGCCGTCTTCCTGCGCCCGCGTCACCGGACGTACTCGGAGTACTCGCGCGCCGTGTGGGCCGCCGTGCGCGAGGTCGTCCCGACCGTGGAGCGCACGGGGCTCGACGAGGGCTACCTGGACGTGGGGGAGGTGGCCGAAGACTTCGGCCGCGCCCGCGTCGTCGCGGAGGCGGTGCAGGCGGCCGTGCGCGGGGCGACGAGCCTCTCGTGTGCGCTCGGGGTGGCGAGCTGCAAGGTCGTCGCCAAGGTGGCGAGCGACCGGCGCAAGCCGGGAGGCATCACGGTCGTCCCCGCCGGCCGCGAGGCCTCCTTCCTCGCACCGTTCCAGGTGCGGCTCCTGCCCGGCGTCGGGCCGCGGGCCGAAGCGCGGCTCGCGGGCGCCGGCATCGGCCTCATCGGGCAGCTCGCGGCGCTGACGGACGCCGAGCTGACCCGGCTGCTGCCCGGGAAGGTCGGCCGTCTCCTGCGTGAGCGCGCCCGCGGCGTCGACCCGCGCCCGCTCGAGCTGACGGCGAAGAGCGTCTCCATCGGACACGAGGAGACGTTCGAGCGCGACGTCTCCGACCGCGAGCGCCTGCACGAGGAGCTCCGCCGTATGGCGGGCCGCGTGGCGGAGCACCTCGTCTCCTCCGGGCAGGTGGCCCGGACCGTGACGACGAAGCTGCGCTACCCCGACTTCGCGATCCGCAGCCGCTCGACGACGCTGCCGGCCGGCTGCGCCGACGGGGCACGGATCGGCGAGGTGGCCTGCGCCCTCCTCGACCGGGCGCTCGCCGACCGCCCCGGGGCGCTACGCCTCGTCGGCGTCAGCGTCTCGAAGCTGGAGACGCACGAGCAGCTGGCGCTTGCCTGACTCGTTACGAACGGGCTCAGGGCGGTACCCCTGGCCATCACCGGTCCCGTCGTGACGCTCGCCGCTCGCCGCGCCCTACGGGCGCGACCGCGGTCCCGACGGCTCCTGGGCACCGCGACCGCGCTCTGCTGGCTCGCGCAGCTCCGCTGCCGTGACGCAGATGATCTGCAGCACGACGCCCGCGACCTGCGCGTCCGGCACAGGGCCGCGCGCCTGGCGCGGGCGTCGTAGGCTCGTGCCTTACGCGGCCGCGGGGCGCGCTTCGAGGTGCTGGTGCGACGGGCAGTACTCGCGCTCGGGGAGCGGCGTGCGCTGGCACGGCTTCCCCTTCCGCGTCGTCGCCCGGCAGCGGGCCATGCCCCCGTCGAAGGCGCCGGCCTCGATCTGGGCCTCGATGTACTCGACCGCCGCCCCGATGCCCTCGGTCACGG
>JAICGP010000316.1 GCA_025923055.1 Thermoleophilia bacterium | reverse complement strand
GATCAAGCAGTTCCGCTCCATGCACCGGCTGCAGCAGCACGCGCCGGAGCTGAAGGCGCTGCAGCAGAAGTACAAGCACGACAAGCAGCGCATGAACGAGGAAGTGATGAAGTTCTACCGGGAGAACAAGGTCAACCCGGCGGCCTCGTGCCTTCCCATCCTCTTCCAGATCCCGGTCTTCATCGGGCTCTTCTTCGTCCTCCGCGACTTCGACGACGAGGTCCTCCCGAGCTACCCGGACTCCGATCTCGGCTGGCTCGGCGTCGTCCCGAGCATCACCGAGAGCATCGACTCGCACTGGTCGGGCTGGCTGCTCCTCGTCGTCTACGTCGGGAGCCAGCTCGCGTCGGTGATCTCCATGCCGATGACCGACCCCCGCCAGCGCTACATCTTCCTGGGCCTCCCCTTCGTGATCATCCCGTTCATCCTCGGCTTCCCGGTCGGCCTGATGCTCTACTGGTCGACCACGAACCTCTGGTCGGTCGGGCAGGGCCTCGTGACGCGGAGGATGATGCCGAGGCCCGCGCCGCCGCCGAAACGCACGTCGCGGACGCCGCCGAAGACCCCTGCGCCCGGTGCGGACGGGACGGAGGTCGAGCCGGGCGCGGCGCCGGCGAAGCCGGCCGGAAGCGGCCAGCAACGCGTGCGGCGGCGCAAGAAGAAGGGGCCGAGAGCGCGACGGTGAGCGAGCCGGACGAGGGCGCAGTCGTCCCGGACGGCGTCGTCGAGGCCGAGGGCGAGACGGTCGGCGAGGCGAAGTGGTCGGCGCTGCGCGAGCTCGAGCGCCGCTTCCCCGGTCTCGACAAGGCCGCCGTCCGCTTCATGGTCGTCTCCGAAGGCGAGCGCGGTCTCCTCGGCGTCGGCCAGGTGCCCGCCCGGGTCGTCGCCCGCGTCGCGGAGCCGCCTGCCACGGCGCCGCCGGCGAGCGAGGAGCCCGGCTCGCCCGCGGCGAGGCTTCGTGAGCTCCTCGAGCACGTGTGCGCGGCGCTCGGCGCTCCCTGTCGGATCGAGATCGCCGAGGACGAGTCGACGCTCTACGCGTCCCTCTCCGGCGGCGAGCTCGGCCTGGTGATCGGGAAGCGCGGGCACACGATCGACGCCGTCCAGTACCTCGCCAACGCGATCGTCTGGCGCGGCCTCGAGGAGCGGAAGGAGGTCGTGGTCGACGCGGCCGGCTATCGCGACCGCCGCCGCGCCTCCCTCGAGGGGCTCGCCGACCGGGCCGCCTCGGACGCGCTCCAGAGCCACCGTCCCGTGCCGCTCGAGGCGATGACGGCCGTCGAGCGGAAGATCGTCCACCTCCACCTGGCCGCCCGCCGCGACGTCATCACGTCGAGCGAGGGCACCGAGCCGAACCGGCACGTGGTCGTCGCTCCCGCGCCGGCGGAGTGACGGCGGCGGACCCGCGGCTCGAGCGCTGGCTCGAGGCGCTCGTCGCGGCGCCGGGCGTCACCGCGGTCCGCGATCCCGCCGAGGCCCGCCGGGTCCACCTCGAGGACGCCCTCGCCGCCGCCGGCCTCGTCGGGGAGGGGCCCGTCGTCGACGTCGGCTCCGGTGGAGGCTCGCCCGGGATCCCGATCGCGGCCGCCCGGCCCGACCTCGCCGTTGACCTGCTCGAGGCGCAGCGCCGCCGCTGCGAGTTCCTCTCGGCCGAGGCGGCGCCGTTTCCGAACGTCCGTGTCGTCTGCGTGCGGGCCGAGGAGCACGGGCGTGGTGCCGGCCGCGAGGCGTACGGCACGGCCGTCGCGCAGGCGCTCGCGCCGCCGCCCGTCGCGCTGGAATGGTGCCTGCCGCTCGTCCGTCCCGGCGGCCGCGTCATCCTGCTCGCCGGGGAGGTCGACCTCGAGCGTGCGGCGGCGGCCGCCGCGGAGGTCGGCGGAGGCCCGCCCGAGACGGTCCCGCTCCCCGGTGCGGAGCGGCGCCGGCTGCTCGTCATCGCCAAGACGGGACCGACGCCGGAGCGCTTCCCCCGCCGCCCCGGGGTCGCCAGGAAACGTCCTCTCGGCTGACTACCATCGGGCGCGTGGGGAAGGTCTTCGCCCTCGCGAACCAGAAGGGCGGCGTCGGCAAGACGACGACCGCCGTGAACCTCGCAGCGTGCCTCGCGGAGGCCGGCGCGAGCACGCTCGT
>JAICGP010000315.1 GCA_025923055.1 Thermoleophilia bacterium | reverse complement strand
CTCCGTGAGACCTGCTGCGAGAGCCAGGCGGGCCACGGGGCGAGGATACGGGAGGGCTACACTTGCTGCATGGCGCAGGCTCCCGCCCTGCCGAGCGGCTTCGAGCTGCCGCTCGAGCCTCGACTACCCCGGATCGGCTCCGTCGACCAGGTCGCGGTCGAGGAGCGCGCCGGCGCGCTGGCGCGCCGCTCGATCAAGCGCGAGTCGAAGCTCTTCGCGCTCGACCTCGCGGTCCGCATGATGGACCTGACGACACTCGAGGGCGCCGACACGCCCGGCAAGGTGGCGGCGCTCGCGTCGAAGGCGATGCGGCCCGACCCGGCCGACCTGACCATCCCGCCGGTCGCCGCCGTGTGCGTCTACCCGAACCTCGTTCCGCACGCGCTCGAGCGCGTCGAGGGCAGCGGAGTCAAGGTCGCCTCCGTCGCCACCGGGTTCCCGGCGGGCCAGGTGCCCACCGAGCTGAAGGTGGAGGAGGTCGCGCGCGTGGCCGAGATGGGCGCGGACGAGATCGACATGGTGATCGACCGCGGCGCGTTCCTCTCCGGCCGCTACGCAAAGGTCTACGACGAGGTGCGGCGCGTCAAGGAGGCGTGCGGGCGTGCGCACCTGAAGGTCATCCTCGAGACCGGCGAGCTCGGCACCTACGACAACGTCCGCCGCGCGAGCCTGCTCGCGATCGCCGGCGGCGCCGACTTCATCAAGACGTCCACCGGGAAGATCTCGCCGGCGGCCACGCTCCCCGTGACGCTCGTGATGCTCGAGGCGATCCGCGACGTCTACGAGGAGACGGGCAGGCGCGTCGGCATGAAGCCCGCGGGCGGCATCCGCCACGCGAAGCAGGCCGTCCAGACGCTGGTGGTCCTGCACGAGACGCTCGGCCTCGAGTGGCTGACGCCCGACCTCTTCCGCTTCGGCGCCTCGTCCCTCCTGAACGACGTGCTCATGCAGATCCGCAAGGAGAAGACGGGCCGCTACCAGAGCCCCGACTACTTCACGATCGACTGATGGCCGAGCTGGAAAAGCGCCAGGACCGCGCGCCGGTCCCCTCCGCGTTCGAGTACGCAGACGCGCCCGAGTCGCGCGACATCGTCCGTCTCGAGGATCGCTACGGCCTCTTCGTCGGCGGCGAGTGGGTGGAGCCGCGCTCCGGCGAGCACGCGACGAGCGTCGCCCCGCGCGACGAGGAGCCCCTTGCCGAGGTGGCGTACGCAGGTCCCGAGGACGTCGACCTCGCCGTCCGGGCTGCACGCGACGCGTTCGCGAACGGGTGGTCCGACCTCGCGCCGAGCGAGCGCGCGAAGTACCTCTTCCGGATCGCGCGCCTCCTCCAGGAGCGCTCCCGCGAGTTCGCGGTGCTCGAGTCCCTCGACGGCGGCAAGCCGATTCGCGAGTCGCGCGACGTCGACCTGCCTCTCGCCGCCGCGCACTTCTTCTACTACGCGGGCTGGGCGGACAAGCTCGAGTACGCCTTCCCCAACCGGCGGCCGCGGCCGATCGGGGTCGCCGGGCAGGTGATCCCCTGGAACTTCCCGCTCCTCATGCTCGCCTGGAAGGTGGCGCCTGCGCTCGCGGCCGGCAACACGGTCGTCCTCAAGCCTGCCGAGACGACGCCGCTCACCGCGCTCCTCTTCTGCGACGTTCTGCGCCAGGCGGAGCTTCCGGCGGGCGTCGTCAACATCGTCACGGGCGACGGTCGCGCCGGCGCGGAGATCGTCAAGCACCCGGACGTCGACAAGATCGCCTTCACCGGCTCGACCGAAGTGGGCAAGGAGATCCAGCGCGCCGTCGCCGGCACCGGCAAGCGCCTGACGCTCGAGCTCGGCGGCAAGGCCGCGAACGTCATCTTCGACGACGCCCCGCTCGACCAGGCGGTCGAGGGCATCGTCAACGGGATCTACTTCAACCAGGGCCACGTCTGCTGCGCGGGCTCGCGGCTCCTCGTCCAGGAGTCCGTCTACGAGGAGGTCGTGGCGAAGCTGAAGCGCCGCATGGGCACGCTCCGCCTCGGCGACCCGCTGGACAAGAACACCGACGTGGGCGCCATCAACAACGCCGCGCAATTGGCCAAGATCGAGGAGCTCATCGAGGCCGGCGTGGCGGAAGGCGCCGAGATGTACCAGCCGGCCT
>JAICGP010000314.1 GCA_025923055.1 Thermoleophilia bacterium | reverse complement strand
GATCGCGACCGCCGGGGAATGCGTCGTCCGCGGAGCTGCCGCACTCGCCGCCTGCGCTCCACGGGCTGACGGCTCGAGCCTGGGCTCTTCGGGCGCGTCTCGGCCAGTCCGCCTTCCCGTCGCACCAGGACTCGAGGTCGGCCTGCCCGGCCTCGAGCTCGTCGAGGTCGGCGAAGCGCATGGTGCGGACGAGCTTGCCGTCGCCTTGGAGGCGGGAGGCTCGCCCGGGATCTCCGCGCCGCGGTGGAACAGAAGGCTGACGACGTTCTTCGCGGGGTTGAAGCTGGCGATGTTCCCTCGTAGGCGAAGGTGGGCGTCTTCCACTTGATCGACTCGGTGACGCGGTCGTCCGCGGCGAGGATGATCTCGCGCGCTCGGCGCATGGTCGCCTCGAGCGGGTGACCGGCCTGCTCGAACCACCGGTCCACCTCGGGGGATCCGGTTCATCCGTCCACCTCCTGGGCCCTACGCAAGTCGGACGTGGGCGATCACGGCGTCGAGCGGCCGCGGGACCCGGGTGAGGTCCAGCTCCTCGACGAGCAGCGCCGCCGAGCGGATCTTGCGACCGCTGTGGGTGCCGAGGAAGCGCCGGAGCTGCTCCTCGGTCGTCCGCTCCCGCCACGCGGGCTGCCTCTGGAAGGTCCTCAACGCCTCGAGGTCGCCCTGCGCGGCGAGGACACGCTCGACGGCGGGCGCTCCGAGGGAGCGGATCAGCTCGTCCTCGAGGTCCTCGACGCAGACGTAGAAGCCGAGCGCCTCCATGCGCGCCCGCGTGAGGTCGGACCCCAGGCCGGCCCGCTCCAGCGCGCGCCGGAAGGCGCCCTCCTCCCCGGCGTCGCAGAGGCCCGCCAGCCTCACGTTCGACCCCCGGGGCCCGAGCTCCTCGAGGAAGCGGCCCAGGGCCTGGGCGCCGCCCATCGCCACGACGGCGACGCCCTCCGCCTCGAGGCTGCGGCCGCGGCGCTCGGCGAGCGCCGCGAGCGCGGCGCGGTCGCTCAGCCCCTCGACCAGGACGGCCGCGCGCAACGGCACGTTGCCTCTCCGCCGCCGGCGCTTTCCACGCCGCGCGATGTATCGTGCCGCCTGTTGTCACATCTCGACAAGGGGGGTCTCATGAGCCTTGTGAAGGGGGCCGTCGCCCTCGCCGTGTGCATCGCGCTCCTCGCGCCCGCGTCGGCGGCGGCCGGAAAGAACGATCGTGTCCCGCGTACGAGCGCGGTCACGTGCAAGCTGCCGGAGTCGAACGCGGAGTCGCTCGTCATCCTGAGCAACTACTACCCCGGCTACTGGTGGGACCACACGAATCTCACCATCGCCGTCCAGGCGCATCCCAGCGCGACCCAGGAGCAGCTCGAGGCGATCGACGACGCGATCGCGACCTGGTCGACCACGCTGGAGGAGTGCTTCGACGGGCTGATCACCCTGACGAACGTGACCGGCGACAAGCGGAAGGCCGCCGACATCGTCGTGCACTACGTGCCGACCGCCGGCGGCGTCGTGTTCGGCGGCTACGCCATCTGCGGCGCTCACAAGTGCCCGAACATTCTCGTCCGGTCGGATCTGCCGCCGAGCCTCGACCGGGATCCATACGACCCGGAGTACATCGGCTGGGTGACGCTTCACGAGGTGGGGCACGCGCTCGGCCTCGGCCACGCGACGAACCTGCTCGAGAGCACCGACCTGATGGGCTACGGCTGGCCGGATCTCGGCGATCCCGTCCTGTCGGACTGCGACATCGACGCGCTGGCGTTCGTCTTCGCCTGGGCGATCGAGGGCACCGAGCCCAGGCCGCCGGGCGAGGGCCCGTACGACTGCTCGCTCGACTAGCTCCTGAACCTCGAAGGCCGTCGAACCGGGCGCCCCTGTTGCGGGGCGTCCGGTTCGCTCGGCTCAGCTCTCCGTGTCAGCTCTCCGTCTAGGCGAGCGCGGCCCTCCCGCGCTCCGCTATCTCCTCCGGCGGGACGTCCTCGACGTGCGTGGCGATCGACCACGAGTGTCCGTAGGGATCGGTGACGCTGCCGAAGCGGTCGCCCCAGAACATGTCGTCGACCGGCATCGTGAGCGTGGCGCCGGCGTCGACCGCCCGCTGGACGACGGCGTCGACGTCCTCCACGTACATGAAGAGGCCGACGCTCGTC
>JAICGP010000313.1 GCA_025923055.1 Thermoleophilia bacterium | reverse complement strand
CCGGTCGCGCCGAGCAGCGTCTGGTAGCGGTCCCCCTGGGCGACGGAGCCGGCGAGCGCGGCGATCGCCTCCGGCTGGTCGCCGGTCGGCTGGTAGGCGGAGGAGACGCGGAAGGCGGCCACGAGAGCCATCGTAGCCCGCGGCCAAGCGGGCGCCGCGAGCTGCGGATCCGAACGGCTACTCGAGCCCGAGCTCGTCCTCGTAGACGCGCGCGTAGAGCTCGCGGGCGTCGAGCACCGCGTCCACGTACGCGCGCGTCTCCGAGAACTCGATCTCGCCGCCTTCCTCGAGCCAGCGGTCGACGTTCGTCTGGCCGGCGTTGTAGGCGGCCAGGGCGAGGCGGCGGTCGTCGTACTTGCGCAGGAGCCGCCGGAGGTAGAAGGAGCCGTAGCGGACGTTGATCTCCGGGTCGTAGAGGTCCTCGACACGGAAGCCGCTGCCGCCCGTGTTCAGCGCGATGCCGCGCGCGGTGTCAGGGAGGAGCTGCATCAGCCCGATCGCCCCCGATTCGGAGAGCGCGTCCGCCTCGAACTTGCTCTCGCGGTAGATCACGGCGGCGAGGAGCGCCGGATCGAGCTCGTAGTTGCGCGCGTGTCCCCGGACGATGTGCTCGTACTCGAGCGGGTAGCGGAGACGGGCGTACCACGACGGCTCCGTCTCCTCGACGTAGAGGAGCGCGGCGGCGAGCGCCCCGAGCAGCACGACTCCCGCGACGACGACCCTCATCGGGACAGCGTGGCGACCACGCCGGACACGAACTCGTCCAGCTCGGCGAGCGACCCGTCGTTCACGTAGACGAAGTCGGCCCGCTTGGCCTTCTCCTCGTCCGAGAGCAGCCGCCGCTCGCGGTCGCTGATCGGGCCGAGCCGCCTGCCGATCCGCACCTCCGGCGAGGCGGTCACGACGACCACCTTGTCGAAGCGCGACTCGCCGCCCACCTCGTAGAGGAGCGGCACCTCGGTCACGCAGACGGCCGGCGGATCGGGCAGCTCGGCCAGCTCCTCGCGCCAGCGCAGGTAGCGGGCGACGACGCGCGGATGGAGAAGCTGCTCCAGCCAGCGGAGCGCCTCGGGGTCGGAGAAGACGACGTTCCCGACCTGCCCGCGGTCGATCTCGCCGTCGGATCCGAGGACGTCGTCGCCGAGCCGCTCCAGGATGGCGCTCTTCACCTCGGGATCCTCGCGGAGGAGCTCGTGCACGATCTCGTCGCTCGAGACGACCGCGGCCCCGTGCCGCGCGAAGGCGCGCAAGGCCTCGGACTTCCCGGCGCCGATCCCGCCCGTGACGGCAACCGCCACGGGGCGACGCCTACTGCGGCTGCTCGTCGGCCTCGGCGGAGTCCGCGTCGCCGGCTGCGGCGTCGTCCTCGGTGGACGCCTCGGCCGTCTCGGTCGGCCCGGCCTGCGCGACCGGCGGCTCGCCGCCCTCCTCCGTCGGCTCGCCCGCGGGCTCCGGCTCGGCTCCGGCGCCCTCGGCGAAGACCTCCTCGGAGAGGCCGAGCTCCGGAGTCGACTCCTCGCCGATGCCCGGCCTCGAGACCTCGCCGTCCTCGACCCGCTTCAGCGAGAGGGAGAGGCGGCGGCGGTCCGCGTCCATCTCGATGATCTTCGCGCGGACGACCTCGCCCTGCTGGACGATCTCGCGCGGGTTCTCGACGTGATGCGTCGCCAGCTCGGAGATGTGGACGAGCCCCTCGACGCCCGGGACGACCTCGACGAAGGCGCCGAAGGTGACGACCTTCGTGACGCGTCCCTCGACGACGTCGCCCTGCTGGTAGGTGTCCACGACCTGCTGCCACGGGTCGGATTGCGTCTGCTTGAGCCCGAGCGAGATCCGCTGCCGCTCGCGGTCGATGTCGAGGACCTTGACCCGCACCTCCTGGCCGATCTCGAGCAGCTCCGAAGGATGGTTCACGTGGCTCCAGGAGAGCTCGGAGATGTGGATGAGCCCGTCGATGCCCTCGAGGTCGACGAACGCGCCGAAGTCGACGATGTTGGAGATCGTGCCCTCGACCACGTCTCCGGGCGAGAGCTTGTCGAGGATCGCCTGGCGCATCTCGCGCCGCTCCTCCTCCAGCACCGCGCGGCGCGAGAGGACGACGTTGTTGCGGCTGCGGTTGAGCTCGATCACCTTGCAGCGGAGCTGCTG
>JAICGP010000312.1 GCA_025923055.1 Thermoleophilia bacterium | reverse complement strand
GCGCTCGCGGCAGGCCTCGGCCTCGAGTTCGGCGGCGTGCTCGTGAACGAGGCGCCGACCTTCCGCGCAGACCAGATGCCGTACGGGGGGGTCAAGGCGTCGGGGAACACCAAGGAGGGCCCGCCCTACTCGGTGCGCGAGATGACCGAGGAGCGGCTGGTCGCCATCTCGCTCTGACGCCCGCGGCGAAGCCCTCCAGGCAGTGGGTTACACTCGTTTGCTGGCTGGGATG
The DNA here is from genome assembly GCA_025923055.1 of Thermoleophilia bacterium. GTDB lineage: Bacteria > Actinomycetota > Thermoleophilia > Gaiellales > Gaiellaceae > JAIBJN01. Next base: position 1,934 of record JAICGP010000312.1, on the reverse strand, counting down.
CCCGGACGCCTGAACTCCATCTTCACCCGCCGCGGCGGGCCCGGCGAGCCCGCGGAGGAGATCGTCGAGGTCTACGAGACCGGCGGGCCTCCACCGCCCCCGCCCGAGCCCGACCCGGTCCGGCTGCGGCGCGAGCGGCGCTCGCTCGCCCGGCAGCGGGAGATCGACATCCGGGATGTCGGCGGCCTGGCCGTGGAGATGGTGCGGCGCGACCGCTGGAAGCCCGAGCTGCTCATCTCACGCGCGGGCGACGTGCTCACCGTCGAGCAGCGGATGCACGAGCTCGACTCGCTCCTCGCCGCCGAAGTGGCCGCGCGGAACTTCCCGCGCGTCGCCCACTGCAAGTGCGGCGCCCCGCTGCCGCCCGGCGTCCACTTCTGCTCCCACTGCGGACGCCCGGCGGCGACCGCGCCGCCCGTGGTCACCTGCTCTCACTGCGGCCAGCCCCTGCCCGCGGAGGCGAACTTCTGCGGCTTCTGCGGTAACGCGGCCGCAGCGGAGGAGTACGGGCCGTCCGACGACGCCCTCGACGCGACGCTGGTCCGGCCGGCTCCCGACGAGCCCGAAGCACGCCCATGACGACGCAGCCGCCCGAGCCGCCCGGAGGCCCGCCGCGCGAGCCGGAGGGCGAGCAGCCGGCGGCCGCCGCCGCAGACGAGCCGCGCTGCCCCCGGTGCGGCGCGCCGCACGACCCGCTCCAGGAGTACTGCCTCGAGTGCGGCCAGCGCCTCGTCCCCCTGCCGGGCGCGACCGTCACGCGCGAGACCGTCTGGACACGCGAGTCTCCGCTCTGGCTCTGGCTCGCCCTCGCGGCGCTGCTGGCCGTCGCGCTCGCCGCCGGCGCCATCGTCGCGCTCGCCGCGACCGACGACGACAACGCGGCGGGAAGCTCCGTGCCCACGGACGGGACGACGACGCTCCCCGTGATCCCGCCGACGACGACGGGCGTCACGCTCGACACACTCACCTCGCCGACGATCACGATCCAGCCGCCGACGACGACGGGGCCGACGACGACCTTCGGCACGACCGGCACCACCGGCACGACCGGGACCACCACGACCACGACCGGTACCGGGGGGATCATCTCGTGGCCGGCCGGCGAGGAGGGGTTCACCGTCGTGCTCCGCTCGGTGCCGACGAGCCAGGGACGCGCTCAGGCCGAGTCAGCGGCGCAGCAGGCCCGGAACCGGGGGCTCCCCGAGGTCGGCATCCTCGAGTCCAGCGACTACGCCAGCCTCAACCCCGGCTACTACGTGACGTTCACCGGCATCTACGACACCCAGAACGAGGCGGAGAACGCACTCCCGCGCGCCCGCACGGCCGGCTTCCCGACGGCCTACGTGCGCGAGGTCGCCGACTGACGCCGCCCGGCTGGGCGTTTGTGACAGTCGGCGTTTGGGAAGGAACCCGGATCGGGTGGCAAACTTTGTAACAGCTCGCGAGAGCGTGTTAGACTCCCCCGCGGGGCGCTCCTTAACGCGATGTTAACCCTGATTTGCAGGAATTTCACGCCCGCGGAGACTAACCTGTGACCGAGCAAGTACAGGAGAGGATTCTCACCCGCATGTATCAGTACTCCAGGGCGATCTATCGCTCCATCAAGGACCTCATCGATCCGTGGGCGGAGCAGGAGAAGCAGCTCGAGTACCGTCGCGAGGTGCTCGCCGCGTGCGAGGAATGCGTCGAGCGGCTCGCGAAAGACCCCCGCTACTTCGCGCATCCCGACCGGACGCTCTTCCAGGACATCCGGCGCTATTTCCCGATCACGTACCAGGCGCAGGTCGCCTGGGCCGTGACCGAGGGCATCGGGGCGGCGGTCGAGTACATCGAGGCCCAGATCGAGGCCGGCGCCTTCGACGGGGGCATGGCCCGCTGCCGGGCGACGACGCGGAAGGGGAAGCCGTGCCAGCGCACGCCGCTCCCCGAGCGCG
>JAICGP010000311.1 GCA_025923055.1 Thermoleophilia bacterium | reverse complement strand
ACGACGTCGTGGTCTGGAACCGGACGCCGGAGAAGGCGGAGCCGCTCGTCGCCCGCGGCGCGACCGCCGCCGCGAGTCCCGCTGACGCGGCGCGGCGCGCCGAGGCCGTGCTCACGATGGTCGCCGACCCGGACGCGCTTCGGGCGGTCACGGAGGGGCCCGACGGCGTCTCGGCCGGGGCGGGCGAGGGGACGATCGTCATCGAGATGTCGACCGTCGGCCCGGCGGCCGTCGCCTGGCTCGCCGACGCGCTGCCGTCCGGCACAGGCCTCCTCGACGCGCCCGTCCTCGGGAGCGTCACCGAGGCGGAGGGAGGGTCGCTCAACGTCTTCGTCGGCGGCCCCGAGCCGCTCGTCGAGCGGTGGACGCCGCTCCTCGAGGCGCTCGGCACGGTGCGTCACTTCGGCGCCCTCGGCGCCGGGGCGGCCGCGAAGCTCGTCGCCAACACGACGCTCGTCGGGACGCTCGGCCTGCTCGGCGAGGCGCTCGCGCTCGCGCAGGGCCTCGGCCTCTCGCGCGAGGCGGCCTTCGAGGTGCTCGCGCTGACGCCGCTCGGCGTGCAGGCGGAGCGCCGGCGGGCGGCGGTCGAGTCCGGCGAGTTCCCGCGCCGCTTCTCGCTCGCGCTCGCGCGGAAGGACGCCGAGCTGATCGTCGACGCGGCCGCCGAGGCTGGCATCGACGTGCGCCTGCTCGCGGCGGCGGCGAGCTGGTTTCGCGACGCCGACGAGGAGGGCTGGAGCGAGCGCGACTACTCGGCGATCCTGGCGCGGATCGCGGCCCGGCCCAGCTAGCCCACGCGCGTGTACGTCAGGTCGAAGTCGTGCTCCCAGGTGGCGCCGTCGTCGTGGGAGATCTCCCAGGCGCCCTCGATCGTGCTCCCGTCGCCGCTGAACGTCGCTGCGAACCGCTGCGAGAAGTCGGAGCCGTCGCGCTCGAGCGTCCAGAGGCCGCCCTCGAACGTCATCTCGTAGACCCGCTGGACGCCGCGCGAGTCGAAGTAGTGCTGGAGGAAGCCGTCCTTCTCCGGGTCGAGGCCGATGATCGCGATCCCGTCCGGGGCCTCGGGCAGGTCGACCTCCCAGCGCTGGACGAGGAAGCGCCGGCCCGAGAGCCACTCGAACGAGGTTCGGGCGCGCGGGGCGGCGGCCGGACCCGGGGCGAGCGACGTCGCGACGGCCCACTCGCCGACGAAGACGTCCAGCCGCTCGAGGGCGTCCTCGGGGCTCACCGGCCTACCTCCGCCGGCGCTCGAGCCGGCGCCTGATCTGCTCGTACCCGGCCCCGGTCAGGGTGCCGTCGGGCCCGAGCTCCTCGAGCGCGCCCTCGCGCAGCAGCGCCTCGACGGCGGATCCCGTCGCAAGCTTCCCCCACGGCCACTCGGCGAGCTCGTCCGGATACCGGGAGCGGAGCTCGGCCGCGATCCTCCGCGCCGCCTCGGTGCCCTTCCCGGGAGCTTTGGACTCGATCTCGACCTCGTAGTGGCGGACGGCTCGCCCCTCGACCTCGAAGCGGACCCGGTCGAAGACGAGTTCCGCGAGCACGGGGCCCGGGCCGCCGGCGGTGTCGGCGACCTCGCGGACGAGGCGGTCCGTCTCGCGCCGCTGGATCCGCCGGACGCCGAGAGACGTCTCGAGGAGGCGCTCCGGGTCGGCGCCGTCCGCCTCGGCGACGGGTCTCACCTCCAGGCCGGCCCGGCGGCCGACCTCCGCCACGGCCTCCGCGGAGAAGGGACGCTCGAGCTCGTAGCGGTCCTCGGTCCGCGTGCTCCGTGCGCGCCGCGGCCCCTTGAGGCCGATCAGCGTCGTGCCGCCGACCTCGCGCAGCCGCAGCGCGAGCCCCTGCCGGCGCAGCTCGCCGCGAGGGGTGTCGAAGTAGCGGTCGACGATGCGCTCCAGGCCGCGGGCGGCGAGGGCGTACGGGCCGATCGCCCGGAGCCGCGCGAGCCGCTGGAGCACGGCCTCGGGATCGGGCGCGGAGATCAGGAGGCTGAGCTCGACCTCGCGGTCGCTGCGTCCCTCCTCCGCGGGCGCGAGCGGGACGCGGCTCATCCGTGCCTGCGCTTGATGTACAGGAACTGGCCCACGAGCGTGACGGCGAAGACGAGCCCTCCGGCGACGGCCCACCAGGCAGGCGAGGCTGCGTCGACGAGCCCGACCGCCGTGACGGCGCCGGCGAGGATGCTGTT
>JAICGP010000310.1 GCA_025923055.1 Thermoleophilia bacterium | reverse complement strand
GATGGTGACCCCGCCGCTGACGGTCAGGCCGGCCAGCAGCACGCACGACTTCACCTGCGCGCTCGCCACCGGAAGCTCGTACTCGATGCTGTGAAGGTGCGCCCCCGTGATCGTGAAGGGCGGGTACCGGCCGTCCGTCAGCTCGAGCTCGTCGCAGTTCGCGACCGTCACGTGGCGGCCGTGGCGGTGGATCGTCACGCCGGCCCGCGCGAGCAGCCGCTCCGTGTGGTCGCGCGACGGGATCGGCTCGGTGACCGTCGTCGAGCCGTCCGCGGTCAGGGCGGCCAGCAGCACGCACGACTTCACCTGCGCGCTCGCCACCGGCAGCTCGAAGCGGATCGGCTCGAGCGCCCCGCCCTGGACGACGACGGGCGCGTGGCCGCCGGTCGTCTCCACCTGCGCCCCCATGGCGCGCAGGGGCTCGGCGACGCGCTCCATCGGCCGGGATGAGAGCGACTCGTCGCCCACGAGCTCGAAGCGCCCCTCCTGGCCGGCGAGGATGCCGGGCAGGAGGCGCATGAGCGTCCCGGCGTTCCCGCAGTCGAGCGGCGCCGGGGGCTCGCGCAGGCCGCGGAGCCCGACGCCGGCGACCCGGGCGGTCGCGCCCTCGACCTCCACGTCGACGCCGAGGGCGCGCAGCGCCGCCGCGCTCGAGAGCGTGTCCTCGGAGGCTCCGAAGCCCTCCGCCTCGCTCTCCCCCTCCGCGATCGCCCCCAGGAGGAGGGCCCGGTGCGAGATGGACTTGTCCCCGGGGACGGCGAGGTCTCCCTGGAGCGCGACCGCAGGGTCGACGCGCATCAGTCCTCGAAGGCCGGAGAGACGATGACCGAGTAGCCCTGGGCCTCGAGCAGGTCGGCTGCCCGCCGGGCGGCCGCCTCGCCGCCGACGAGGACGTCCAGCGTGCCGCCGCGCTCAGGCGAGAGGTGGTCGAGCTCGAAGTCCTCGATGTTGATCTTCTCGGCGCCGAGCGCCTGCGTGATCCCCGACAGCACGCCCGGCCGGTCGGGCACGTGGACGCGGACGCGCTGGAGGGCGCCCGGGTCGTCGTAGGCCTCGGCGAGGAGGCGGCGCCGGTTGCCGCCGGCCTCGCCGATCCAGCGCGCGAGCCAGCCGGCGTCCCGCGACTCGAGGGCGCGCTCGAGCTCCTCGATGCGGCGGCGGTGCTCGCCGAGCGCGGCGCGCAGCTCGCCGGCGTTGTCGAGAAAGATGTCGATCCAGATCCGTGGGTTCGCGCCCGCGACGCGGGTCATGTCCCGGAGCGAGCCGCCCGCGGCGCCGAGCGGCTCGTGCCCGTCGACGCGCACCGAGCCGGCGTGGTTCAGGACGACGTTCGCGAGCGCGTGCGGCAGGTGGCTCGTCAGGGCCATGAGCCGGTCGTGCGCGACCGGGTCGATGGCCAAGGGGACGGCCCCGAGCGAGGCGACGAAGCCGTGCAGGAGCCGGTAGCGCTCGGGCTCCGTCTCGGCGACGGGGGTCAGGAACCAGGTCGCGCCGGCGAAGAGCTGCGCGCTCCCGCTGAGCGGCCCGCGGGCCTCCGAGCCGCAGACCGGATGGCCCCCGATGAAGCGGACGCGGTCCTCGACCGACGCGCAGAGCGCCGCCTTCGTCGAGCCCACGTCGGTGACCGTGGCGCCGTCGGTCGCCGCGGCCAGCGCGTCGCGCACGCCGTCGCGGAGCGCGGCCACCGGCGTCGCCACGACGACGAGCTCGGCCTCCTCGACCGCCGCGACGACGCTTTCCGCGGGCTCGTCGACCGCGCCGCGCTCGGCGGCGAAGGCCAGGAACTCCGGGTCGGCGTCGTAGCCCGTGACCCGGCGGACCCCCGCCCGCCGCGCGGCCAGCCCGACCGAGGCGCCGATCAGCCCGGTGCCGACGATGGCGAGGCGCTCGAGCGCCACGTCAGTGCGGAAGCAGGCCGCCGTCCCGCCGGCGCATGAGCTCGGCGAGCCGGAACGCGAGGTCGAGCGACTGGCGCGCGTTCAGGCGCGGGTCGCACAGCGTCATGTAGCGGACGTTGAGCTGCTCCTCGAGGACTGCCTCGGAGCCGCCCAGGCACTCCGTCACGTCCTCGCCCGTGAACTCGAGGTGGATGCCCCCCGGCCACACGCCCTCGCGGCGGCAGGCGGCGACGAAGCCCTCGATCTCGGCCATGATCGCGTCGAAGCGGCGCGTCTTGTAGCCCGACTCCGTCCGGAAGACGTTCTCGTGCATGGGGTCCGAGG
>JAICGP010000309.1 GCA_025923055.1 Thermoleophilia bacterium | reverse complement strand
CGAGAAACGCGGAACGCGGCGCTCCGCGACCTCGCCGTCATCCTCGAGCGCCTCGACCGGATCGAGCAGCGGCTCTCGAGGACGGCGCCCGAACGGTGAAGCGGAAGGTCAGAGCCGCTACTTCCAGTGCCGGCGGGCCCCTACGAGGTACTGCCCGTAACCTCCAGGGCTCTCCCCAACGGCCTATTTGCCCCCAACCAGGCAGTCATCTTTCCTCGATTCGGCCTGCCTGCGAGACTGCCGGCTAAGGGTGAGCCTCAGGCGTCATATCGACTACTAGGTCCCCTCGGATGGCTCAACCGACCCGCCGCTATCACCTCTGGTCCGCCCTTCGCTCGTCGTCGCTGCGGCTGGATGCGGATGCTGCCCGCGAGCTGGTGGCCGACGGCGCGCTTCTGATCGACGTGCGCCGCCAGGAGGACGCGAGCCCTCGCATCCAGGGGGCGCGCCGTATCCCACCGGACGAGATCCCGTCCGTTCTCGGCGCGCTTCCGGGCGGTGCGCCGATCGTCCTTGCCTGCACCTGACTCCGTGAGGCGACGAGCGTCCGTGTGGCGCACTGGCTGAGGGACCGAGGGTTCGAGGCATATGCCGTCCGGGGCGGTGTCGACGCGCTCGAGGGCAGGTCGCCGCCGCTCTCGCCCGAAGACGTCCCCAGGGCGCAAGCGGCGGGTCGTGCCCTTGGCGCGCTCCAGGACCCGCGGTTTCGCCTCTACTCGACGGGGGTCCTGATCTCGCTGACGGCCAAGGCGGTGGAGGGGGCTGCCTACGGCTACGTCGTCCTCCTGGTCGGTGGGTCGGCGGCAGCGCTCGGGGTGATCGGATTCCTGAGCACGATCCCGAACCTCCTCCTCGCCCTGCCTGGGGGAGCGCTCGCCGACCGGTACGACCAGCGCAAGCTCCTCCTCGCGTTCCAGGGCGTCAGCATGCTCGTCCCGGTGTCCCTCGCAGTCCTGTCGGCGGCCGACTCGCTCACGGTGCCGGTGATGGGCACCCTCGCATTCGTCGGAGGCGTGCTCGGCGCGCTCAGCTTCCCGGCCTTCCAGGGAATGCTCGCATCCATGGTTCCGAGGAAAGACCTTGAGAGCGCCGTTGCCATCAACAGCATGTCAATGCACGCCGCCCGGTTCGTCGGCCCGGCGGTTGCCGGTCTCCTCCTCGCAACGGGCGGGCCGACCTGGATCTTCGTCGTGAACGCCGCCGGGTTCCCCTTCGTCTTGGCCGCGCTCGTCCTCCTCCCGGCCTCGCGCACTCGCGGAGGTGAGAGCGCGACGAAGCTCGGCGGCGCGATCTCGGACGGGCTGCGGTACGTCCTCGGCCAGCGAAGCATCGCGTCCCTGATTGTGCTCACGCTTCTCGCCAGCCTGTTCGCGACGCCCGCCGTGGCGTTCATGCTCCCGGCCATCGTCCGCTTCCAGCTCGACGCCGGCGGCGGCACCCTGGGCGCATTGACGGCCGCCATGGGGCTCGGATCTCTGCTCGGCTCGCTCGCCCTCCTCATCCTCTCCCGACGGCCGAACAAGGGCGGGCCCATTCTCATCGGCTACTTCGCCACGGCCCTCGCGATCGCGGCGGTCGGGGCCTCGTCCTCGATCCCGCTCTCGCTCGCCCTCGCTGGCGTGGGCGGCTTCGCCGCCGTCCTCTTCATCGGCCTTTCCACCGTGGTCGTCCAGTCGATGAGCTCTCACGAGATGCGCGCCCGTGCAATGGCCATCTGGGCCGCTGCCTTCGTCGGCGTCCTTCCCATCGGCGGCCTCGTGACGGCTGCCCTGGCCGCCTGGATCGGCCCGGGCAACGCCGTTCTCGTGGACGGCCTCGTGACGCTCGTCGGCGGCCTGGTAGTTGTCGCCCTCCGGCCGGAGATCAGGTGGCTCGGATGCGCCGCCCTCCCCGAGGCGTGCATCGCCGCGACCAATCCCGTCGCAGTCGCGCTGGAGGCGGAGGTCGAAACGACACGAACATGAGGAAAGGCGCCCGGCTGGGGTAACGGGGCTCCTCACCCGCATCGGTCTGTCCGTGTGGCCTACGTGAGGCCGCAGTCGCTCGCCGACCCGCAATCACGAGGTGTCGAGGCCGCATAGCCAGAGGGCTTGCGGCCAGTGGGCGCACCTGGGATCGAACCAGGGACCTCCCGCGTGTGAAGCGGGCGCTCTCCCGCTGAGCTATGCGCCCCGAGGGCGGAAGTCTAGCGAGGGGGCGGTTGCTACCATCCTCATCGCCCGGTCGCGCT
>JAICGP010000308.1 GCA_025923055.1 Thermoleophilia bacterium | reverse complement strand
GAAGCGAGCCTCCGGGGCCGCGTGGATCGCGAACGGCCCCGCGTAGCTGTATGGGTCGCAGTTGGCGACGAGGGCGAAGGCGACGCGCTCCCGGCCCAGCACCGTCATGCGCGGCTCGAGGCGGCCGAGCCGCCGGGCGACGATGCCGAGCAGGCTGCGCGCGAAGGCCACGTCCCCGGGCCGGTGGCCGTTCGCCCGGCCGAGCGCGTCGACGCGGCGGACGAGCTCCGCGTCGAGGCCGAGGCCGGCGGAGAAGGTGAAGCGCCGCCCGTTCACGCGGCCGAGCGAGATGCGCCGCTCGCCGCGCGAGCGCGCGAGGAGGCGGGCGCACGCGACGGGATCGCGGGGCAGGCCGAGCGCCCGCACGAGCACGTTCGTCGACCCGCCCGGGAGGAAGCCGACCGCCACGTCGGCCTCGAGCCCGTTCACCACCTCGTTGCAGGCGCCGTCGCCGCCGAGCACGTACACCCGATCGACGTCCTCCGAGAGCTCGGCGGCCAGCTCGGCGGCGTGCCGCGGCCGCTCGGTGAGGAACGCCTCGACCTCCCCGGCGGCCGCGAGCTCGCGTTCCACGGCCAAGGCCAGCTCGGGCGTGACGCCCGAGGCGTGGGTGTTGACGATGAGGACCTGGATCACGCGCGGAGCATACGAGCCGAGGGGCCCCGAAGGGCCCCCCGATTCGCTCCGACCAACGTGGCTAGTTCTGCTCGATCGTGACCGGCCCGGTGGGCGTCTCGCACACGGTCGCCGTATCGCCGCTGCGATCGACGGCGCGACCGAGAACGGCGACAGGCCCGACCTCGACGCCGCAGATGTTTGCGGCGACGACCGCGGCGACCCCGATCCTGGCGTCGTTCAGAACCTCGACGTCGCCGATCGCGACGTTCACGAGACCATCCTGAACGGCGACCTGACCAGCAGCAGGCCCCGTGAGACCGACGGCCATCAGGCTGACTGCGAACAGCGTCGCGAAGAACCTCTTGGCTCTCAGCATTCTTCCTCCTTGAATGGAAGCGACCCCGTGGGCCGATGAGACCCCTTGTCTCAACGAGCGAAATTTCCCCTCACGCGGACCGCGAAACCGGGCGCCTCTGTCCTTAACAGCACACTTACAACTGCACCGGTTCGCGTGGCCCTTCTCCGAACGGATCGCGCCTCACCGGCTGGGTCCTCACGACCGGCGGCGCGCGGAGCTCGCCTGAATCAGGCGGGCGTCGAGTACCCCCGCATCCCGTCGATGAGGAGCGCGTAGAACGCGTCCGCGATCGCGTCCGTGTCGGCGTCGGCCCGGAGCCAGGTGAAGGCCCAGTTCGCCGCCGAGAGGAAGAGGAGCGCGGCGACGTTCTCGTCGAGGTCGGAGCGCAGGGCGGAGTGCTCGCGGCCCTCCCGGAAGAGGGCGCGGACCCGCTCCTCGTAGCGCCGCCGCTCCGCGAGGATCTCGTCGCGGCGCTCGGCCTCGAGGTACTTCCACTCCTGCACGAAGACCGTGGCGAGCTCGAGCTGGTCGGCGACGACCCGCAGGTGCCCGCGGAGCGCGAGCCGGATCTTCTCCGTCGCGGGCAGTTGGTCGGGGATCGCGTCGAGCGCGCCGTGGAAGGCCTCCGCGCCCTGGCGCATCGTCTCGTAGAGGAGGTCCTGCTTGCCGGCGATGTGGGCGTAGAGCGAGGCCTTCTGGACGCCGACCGCCTCGGCGAGCGCACCGATCGACGTGCCGTGGTAGCCCTTTTCGGCGAATAGGCGGGCGGCCTCGCGGGCAAGCTCCTGACGACGGGTCATGGTAGGGTGACATCCTAACGATCGTTCGGTTGGGAGGTGCCGTCGTGGCGAAGCCGATGAGCGAGCACGAGCTCCGCGCCTACGTCCAGGAGGGCGGGCAGGTCGAGGCCGGCGACCCCATGCCCGAGGTCTATCGCAAGGCCCTGATCAAGTTCATCGAGATGCACGGGAACTCGGAGCTCATGGGCGTGCTCCCCGAGCGCGAGTGGATCCTGCGGGCGCCGACCCTCCAGCGGAAGCTGGCCCTGACGGCGAAGGTGCAGGACGAGGTCGGCCACGCCCAGCTCATCTACCGCGTCGTCGAGGACCTCGGCAAGCCGCGCGAGGCCTGCCTCGAAGACCTCGTCGCCGGCAAGACGAAGTTCCACAACGTCTTCCACTACCCGACGAAGACGTGGGGCGACGTCGGCGTCATCGCCTGGCTCGTCGACGCCGCGGCGATCATCTCCCAGAAGGCGCTCCTCAAGTG
>JAICGP010000307.1 GCA_025923055.1 Thermoleophilia bacterium | reverse complement strand
CACGCGGCCGTCACCGAGGTCGAGTCGCTTCGAGCCCTCACGAGAGGCGAGCAACTCTAACAGCGCCCTCTCGACCGGTCGCGGCAGGCGGCCGCGGTCGTCGAGGGCCGCCAGGACGTTGCGCTCGGCCGCGGGATGGAGCCGGCGGAGAGCGGGGACGATCTCCGCGCGGATGAGCCCGCGCGCCGTGTCCGGGTTGGTCGAGTCGTGCCTGAACTCGAGCCTCTCCGCACCGCAGTACGCCTCCGTCTCCTCCCGCCAGACGGCGAGGAGCGGGCGAACGACGCCGTCCTCGCGCCGGACGCGGATCCCGCTCGTGGCCCCGCTCGAGGCGAGGCGGTAGAGCACCGTCTCCACTTGGTCCGAGGCCGTGTGCCCGGTGGCCCGCAGGCCTCGACCGGCGGTCACGGCGTAGCGGAGCTCACGGAGCTCGGCCTCCGTGCCGCGACCGGCGGGAGGCGCGGCGAGGACCTCCGCCCCCAGCCGCTCGGCGCAGAAGCGCGCGTCCGCCTCCGACTCGGCGCCGCGGAGCCCGTGGTCGACGTGGAGGGCCGAGACGGCGTAGCCGAGCGCGCGGAGCGCGTGCCAGAGCGCCGTGGAGTCGGCGCCGCCGGAGACGAGGCACGTCACGGCCCCGCCGGGCGGGATCAGGTCGTGCCGGCGGACGTGCTCCTCGATGCGCGCGCGGAGCGCGGCGGCGTCCACGCCAGCGATCGTAGCGCCGCGCGCGGGGCGGAAACGGGCATGACCGCGGGGGACGGCCGGGGTCTGACCCGGAGCATGGCCCACGGGAACACGACGGTGCCTGACCCCGTCATGACCGCAGGGGACGGCAGCGCACGCGTCGCCCCCGCACGCCGGAACGCTGCGCCTGCCTTCCGTCGCCCCGACGCGACAGGGCCCGGGGAGACACGACGGGGCCTGACCCCGACGTGGCCGGAGGGGACATGCCCGGGGTCTGACCCCGGACGCGTCCTCGTCGGACGATCAGCGGCGCGGGGGGCTAGAGCAGCGGGGCGACGTCGCAGCCTTCGCGCTGCAGCGCCGGCTGCGCCTCCGCCAGGACGTCGCGGGCGAAGTTCGCGAGGCCGTACGCGCGGAACATGCGCTGGCCCGAGGTCTTGCCTTCCGCATGGAGGGTCACCGCCTCTCCGTACTCGGTGAACATGGCGTCCAGGTACTTCTGGGCCTGCCTCAGCGAGGGGTCGCGCGGCTCGACGTGAGCCACCCGCTTTGCGGCGGTGAACGCCTCCTCGGCGATCTCTTCCGGCGTGACCTCGCCGGCGCGGAACTGGTCCGCGAGCTCGTTGAAGGCGGTGACGTCCGCGCTCGCCGTCCGGAGGAACTTCTGGTCGGTCGCGCCGCAGGAATGGGCGAGCGGATCGCGTTCGCCGCCGCAGCCGGCGGACGTGAACGCGAGGACGAGCGCTGCCGCAGTGAGGCCGATCCTCAGCAACTCGGACGCATCATCGGCGCGCCCTCGCGGCCGCACAATCACCCGTTCGCGGGCCCTCAGCCGAAGATCAGAGACCGGTAGGTGATGGTGCGCCGCATGCCGATGCTGTCGTAGAGCGCGATCGCGGGCGCGTTCTCCGGGCGGACGAAGAGGCAGACCGCAGGGGTCCGGCGCAGGAGCCTCCGGCAGAGGTCGGCGAGCCCACGCTTCCCGTAGCCCCGGCCGCGCACCTCGGGATCGACCCAGACCTGCTGGAGCTGCACCGCGTGCGGCGTCCAGGCGGAGGCCTCGGCCTTGAAGAGGATGCGGCCGTCGTCGAGCCAGACCCAGCTCCGGCCCTCCTCGACCTGGACGCGCGTCCGCCACTCGAAGAGCGCTGGGTCGCGCGCGTGCGCGTCGACGCCGACCTCCTCGCGGTAGGCCTGCGCGGCGGCCGCCACGAGGACATCGAGATCGTCCAGGCGCGCCGGACGGAGCCCGCTTCGCGCCGCCTCGGGTGGCTCTTCGAGCACGTAGACGGGCTGGCCCGGGCGGTCGTCGAGCGGCTCGGGGAGGACGTCGCGCGCCGCCTCCCAGAGCTCTGTGACGGCGCCCTCCTCACCGACGAGCATGCGCGCCTCGCTCCGGGGAACCAGCTCGGCGAAGGCGGCGGCGCCGGCGCCGGACGGCACGAGGTTCGCGCCGAGGTGACAGAGCCCGGAGAGGCGCTTCCCGTCGCGCAGGGCCGCGAAGCGTCCGAGGCCGCGCCGCGCGACATCCTCGAGGAAGACGCGCTCGATCGGCTGCTCGGCGCAGAACTCGAGGATCTGCGGAAGCCGAGGCCGCTTGACCAGCCGCGCCATGCGCGTGGACGATAACGCCAT
>JAICGP010000306.1 GCA_025923055.1 Thermoleophilia bacterium | reverse complement strand
GGCGGCCGCGGCCGCGTGCGCGCCGACGCCGTTCTACGTCTACGAGTTCGCGCGTGTGAGCGGCTACGCGGTGCCGATCCGCGTCGTCGAGCGGCTTCGCGAGACGGCGCCGAACCTCGCCGGGATGAAGGTCTCGGACGCTCCCTTCGAGCGGCTGGAGCCCTACCTGCTCGACGGCCTCGACGTCTTCGTGGGAGCGGAGAGCCTGATCGGGGCGGGGATGCGGCGCGGAGCGCGCGGCTCGGTGTCCGCGCTCGCGACGGCGTTTCCCGAGCTCGTCGCCGGCGCCGTGCGCGAGCCGGGCCCCGAGCGGAGCGCGCGCCTGGGCGAGCTGCGCGACGGTCTCGAGGGCTTCCCACGGCACGCGGCGCTGAAGCGGATCCTCGCCCTCCGCGGGGTGCCCGTGCGGGAGGAGGTGCGCGCGCCGCTCCGCGGGCTCACCGACGAGGAGCGGGAGCGGCTCGACGCCCTCGTTCCCGGCTGGCTCGGCGTCGCGGCCTGAGGCGCGCCTCTACGAGCGCGGCCGGTCCTCGTGCGGCGGAGCGCCCCCGGGCCCGGCGACCGGCGGGCGCCGGAACCAGCCGCGGCGAAGACGTCGACGTCCCCTCCCCCGGGTCGGCGCGGGTCTTTCGGGATTGCCGTTTGCCGATCGGGGAAAACAGCTGTGAGGCCCGGACCGACCCGCCGGCGGGCCGCAAACCGGCGGGTGCTCGTCCGGGCCTTCCCTGTCTTCTCAGAGTGGTGCGGCCGCGGAAACCTTGCGGCCGGGCGTGGAACTCGCCCGATCGGGAAAGACCATGGCGTGGCGAGCCGAGCGGAGTGCGAGCGCGACCTCGAGCGTCTCTACCGCCTGCACAGGCGCGACGTCTACCGCGCGGTGCTGCGCAGCGTGCGCAATCCCGACGAGGCCGAGGACGTCACGCAGATCGCCTTCCTCGACGCCTACCGCGCCCTCCAGCGGGGCGACGAGCCGGAGCGGCCGCGCGCGTGGCTCCTCACGATCGCCCAGAACGTCGCGCGGCGGCGCTACGCCCGCAGCGCCAAGGCGCCGCGAGAGGTCGAGCTCGTCGCCGAGGCGCTCGTCGCGCCCGACGAGCAGGGGCCGACCGCCGGCGAGATCAGGCGTGCCTTCGAGCGGCTGGGCGCCAGGCAGCGGGAGGCGCTCGTCCTGCGCGAGATTGCCGGGCGCTCGTACCGGGAGATTGCGGCCGCGCTCGATCTCTCCGTGCCGGCTGTCGAGACGCTCCTCTTCCGCGCCCGGCGTGCGTTCCGCCAGGCTCTTGCCGGCGGGGAGCCCGCCCGCGTGGGACGACGGACGCTCGCCGGCCTCCTGGCGCTGGCCGTCCCGACCGGAGCGCGCGAGGCTGCCGCGTCGGCCGGAGGCTGGCTCGCGGTTCGCGGCGCGACCGCGAAGCTGGCCGGCGGCCTGGCCGCGGCCGCGCTCGGAACGGGGCTCGTCGTGCACTCGGCGCCGCAGGTCATCGCCGGAGCGGAGGAGACGCCAGCGCGCGCCCCGGCCACGGCGCTCGCCGCGCCGGCGAGCGCCGAGCAGGCCGCGCGCGTCGCACGTCCGAAGTCGCGTCCTGCCCGGGAGAAGGCCGCCGCTCCGAAGGCCGCGCGCTCCTCCCGGGAGCGGCGCGCAGACGCGCCGGCGCCCGCGTCCGAGCAGGCGGGCCAGCAGGCGGGCGCGCCCGTCGTCTCGGTCTCGGCCGTCGAGGAGGCGGCAGCGCCTGCAGTCGGGCTCGTCGGAGCCGCAGCCGGCGGCGCGAAGGAGGCCACCGCGCCGGTCGCCGACGCGGTCGCCGGCGTGCTCGAGGAGGCGCCGCCCGCGCCGGAGCTGCCCGGCGTCGACTCCGACTCCCCGCAGCCGCCGTAGAGCCGCGCGCGAGAGCTACATGCGGAAGACGCCGAAGGTCGTCTCGGGGATGGGCGCGTTCAGCGCCGCCGAGATCCCGAGCGCGAGCACCTTGCGCGTGTCGAGCGGGTCGATGATCCCGTCGTCCCAGAGCCGCGCGGTCGAGTAGTAGGGGTTGCCCTCGCGCTCGTACTTCTCCCGGACCTCGTCCGGGTCGGCGCGCCCGACGGTCGAGAGCACCATCGCCGCCTGCTCGCCGCCCATGACGGAGATGCGGGCGTTCGGCCACATCCAGAGCTGCCGCGGCGCGTACGCGCGGCCGCACATGCCGTAGTTGCCGGCGCCGAAGGAGCCGCCGACGATGACGGTGAACTTCGGCACCTGGGCGCAGGCGACCGCGGTGACGAGCTTCGCGCCGTCCTTCGCGATCCCGCCCGCCTCGTACTCGCGGCCGACCATGAACCCGGTGATGTTCTGGAGGAAGACGAGCGGGACCCGCCGCTTGCACGCGAG
>JAICGP010000305.1 GCA_025923055.1 Thermoleophilia bacterium | reverse complement strand
CGGGTCGCGTAGCGCCGGCCGGCGAAGCCGATGCGGTCGCCGGCGGCGTCGGCGGCGACGGCCAGGGTCCGCCGGGCCTGGGCCCGCCCCGTGTTGAACGGCGGGTCGGCGTAGACGAGCTGGAACGTCTCGTCGTCGAGCCGCGGCAGCAGCTCGAGGTTGTCACCGAGCAGGATCGCGTCCTCGCTGGGCCTCACGGCGCCCGACTCTAGCCGCCGGCCCGGCGAGGCCTAGGAGGGCCTGGCGAAACAGGCGCTTGTGCCGCAGTGCCGCGCTGCGACGAACGCCGTTCCGGCAACCCCTTCTAGTTCAGCCTCGGCGGCGTGGACGGCCGCTCGCCCAGGACGACCGTGACCGTCTGCCGAAGGTTGCCGCGCAGGATCGAGAGCTCCACCGACTGGCCGGGCAGGAGGCGCTGCGTGACGGCGCGGACGACGTCCTCGGCCGTCTCGACCTCGACGCCGTCGATCGCGACGATGAGGTCGCCGCCCGTCTGGATCTCGACCCCCTCGAACTCGCGCTCGCGCGACCCGCCGCGCAGGCCCGCCTGGGCGGCCGGGCTCTCCTCTACGACCTCCTGGATCGCCGCCCCCTGCTCGGCGCCGAAGCCGAGCTCGTCGGCCAGCCGCGGCGTGACCGTCTGCGTCGTGATCCCCAGCCACGCATAGCGGACGCGGCCGCTCTGGATCAGCTGCTCCATCGAGCGACGCGCCGTGTTGATCGGGATTGCGAAGCCGACGCCCTCTGCGGTGCCCGACTCACTGCGGATCTGCGCGTTGATGCCGATCACCTCGCCGCGGCCGTCGAACATCGGCCCGCCGGAGTTGCCGCGGTTGATCGGCGCGTCGGTCTGGATCGCGTCGACGAGCTTGTAGCCCGACGTGAGCGAGCTGATGGAGCGCTCGGTCGCCGACACGACGCCGACGCTGAGCGAGCTCGCCTGCCCGAAGGGACTGCCGATCGCGGCGACCGGCTCGCCCACCACGATCTTCGCCGAGTCGCCCAGCGGCACCGGGCTGATCGGGTGGTCGGCGGGATCCACCTTCAGGAGGCCGACGTCGTCGTAGACGTCCCAGCCGACGATCTCGGCCGGGACTCGCTCGCCGTCCCGGTATTGCACGTAGATCGTGTCGGCCGCCTCCGGCGCCTCCGCCGGGGCGGTCTCGCCGGCCGTCGTGATCACGTGCGAGTTCGTGAGCACGTAGCCCTCGTCGGAGACGACGAAGCCCGAGCCCTGCGCCGCCGAGCCGCGATCCGCCGCCGCACCGTGATCGTCGAAGAGCGCCAGGATCGTGACGACGCCCGCAGCACGCTTCCGGTAGATCTCGCTCGGGTCGAATCCGTTGCCGAGCAGCGGCCGCTCGGCGTCCTCCTCGACCTGCGCGGCGGCCGGGGTCGCGCCGTCGGCGGCAGGCACGAGCACGGTCTCCGTGCCGCCGGCGTCGTCGTCGACCCAGCCGACGGCCTTCCCGAGGGCAAGGGCGCCTGCGCCGCCGAGGAGCGCGGCGACGACGGCGACGACGGCGATGACGCCCGGGCGGGTCACGTGCGACTCATCGTAGTGACGTGGGGCCGCCGCGGGTCGCGTGCCAATCTCGTGCCGAATGTGACTAGGAGGCGTCGGCGACCGGAGCCCCAGCCGGCTCTGCCGCCCTGTCGTCCGGCGGCGGCGTCAGCTCGCCCGCGGCGGGAAGGAGGAGCGTGAAGACGGTCTCGCCCGGGCGCGACGCGAGCTCCAGGGAGCCGTCCATGCGCGCGGCCAGCTCCGAGGCGATCGCCAGCCCGAGGCCGCTTCCGAACGCCTTTCCGCCGGCGGCGCGGTAGAAGCGCTGGAAGAGGTGCTCCTGATCGGCGGCCGGGATCCCCGGCCCGTCGTCGCGCACGATGAGGGCCGAGCGGCCGTCACGGCGGGCCGCCGCGACCTCGACGGTGGAGCCCGCCGGCGTGTGGCGGATTGCGTTCTCGACGAGCGCCCTGCCGATCTGCTGCACGCGGACCTCGTCGCCCAGCGTCGCCAGCTCGTCGTCCGCGAGCACGCTGAGCTCGTGCTCCTCGGCCTCGGCGACGGCCCGGAACTCGTCCGCCACGGTCCGCGCGCTCGCGGCGAGGTCGAAGGGGCGCTTCTCCACCTCGAGCTGGCCCGCGTCGAGGCGGGAAAGGTCGAGCAGATCGGTCGCCAACCGGGTGAGCCGCTCGATCTGCGCGCCCATCTCGCCGAGGAAGTCGCGGCGGACGTCTGGATCCATCTCCTCGTCCTGTAGCAGCTCGACGAATCCTCCCAGCGAGAAGAGCGGCGTCCGGAGCTCGTGCGAGGCGTTGGCGATGAACTCGTGCCTGGCGCGGTCGAGCACGGCCAGGCGCACGCGCATCGAGTCGAAGGCGGCCG
>JAICGP010000304.1 GCA_025923055.1 Thermoleophilia bacterium | reverse complement strand
GCGAGCGAGGCGAGGAGCTGGCGCGCCTCCCCGGCGAAGACGAGCGGCGGCACGCTCGCGAGCCGCGCCCGCGCGGCCTCGGCGCGCTCCCCGCTCGGCCACTCCGGCTGGTGGGCCGCCGGATGGTCGCGCCACGACGAGGGCGTCCAGAGCGGCTTCGTGATCGCCATCGCCCCCAGTCTAGTGAGCGATAATCGCGCCGACGTGCGCGTTCTCTCCGGGATCCAGCCGACGGGCGAGAAGCACCTCGGCAACTACGTCGGCGCGATCCGCCGCTGGGTCGAGCAGCAGCACGAGGTGGACGCGTTCCACCCGATCGTCGACCTGCACGCGATCACCATGCCCCAGGATCCCGAGACCCTGCGGGAGTCGACCCTCGACCTGACGGCGCTCCTCATCGCGAGCGGCCTCGACCCCGACGTCTGCACGCTCTTCGTCCAGAGCCACGTCCCCGAGCATCCCCGGCTCGCCTGGGTGCTCGAGTGCATGACCCCCTACGGCGAGCTGCGCCGCATGCCGCAGTTCCGTGAGAAGTCGGCCGCGCAGACGAGCTTCTCCGTGGGCCTCATGACCTACCCGGTCCTGCAGGCGGCGGACATCCTCCTCTACCACGCCGACGCCGTCCCCGTGGGCGAGGACCAGCGCCAGCACCTCGAGCTCGCGCGCGACCTCGCCCAGCGCTTCAACCAGCGCTTCGGCGAGACGTTTGTCGTCCCGGAGGGCACGTACGGCGAGGTGGGCGCCAAGATCATGGACCTCCAGAGCCCGGAGACGCGCATGTCCACCTCACTCTCCTCGGAGCTCGGCATCGTCAAGGTGCTCGACCCGCCGGACCTGATCCGGCGGAAGCTGCGCTCGGCCGTCACCGACTCCGGCCGCGAAGTCGTCCGCGCCGAGGACAAGCCGGGCGTCACGAACCTGATCGAGATCATGGCCGTGGCCACGGGCCGCACGCCCGACGAGGTCGAGGCACGCTACGACGGGGCCGGCTACGGCGAGTTCAAGGGCGACGTCGCCGAGGCAGTCGTCCAGCTGCTCGACCCGGTCCGGCTCCGCTACGGCGAGCTCCGCGGCCACCCCGAGCGGCTCGCGGATATCCTCGCTCGCGGCGCCGAGAAGGCGCACCGGATCGCCGCCGCGACGCTCGCCCGCGTCCACGAGCGCGTTGGCTTCGTCACGCCGTAGGCCGGCGTACGCGCACCCGGCCGGCGAGTGGAGCGCCGTCGCGGCGCCGCTCTGGCGTCGGGGAGCCGCGTCCGCGATCGACTGGGTCGTCGCCGGGGTCGTCTACGTCCTGCTCCTCATCCCCGCGGGCATGCTGGAGCTGGTCGGCGGGCTGCTCGAGGGCGAGGCGGGCTCGGCCCTCACGGTCTTCGGCCACGTCGTGGCGGTGGGCGCCATCGTCGTGTACTTCACGGCCCTCCTCCGGAGCGGCCACACGCTCGGGATGCGCGCGCTCGACATCCACGTCTTCGCGCACGGCGACGGACGGGAGCCCGGCCTCGGCCGCTCGCTCGCGCGCGCGCTCCTCGCCCTCCTCTTCGCCGTCGCCGTGCTGAACGGGTACGCGTACGTGCGGGGGTGGGCGCCCGTCGGAGCGATCTCCTCGACGGAGCGCCTCGTCGGCGAGACGTCCGTCGTCGTCGCGGCCGTGGCCGTGGTGGGCCAGCTCTGGATGCTCGTCGACGGCGAGGGCCGCACGCTCTGGGACCGGGTCACCGGCCTCGTCGTCGTCGAGGACGTCGTGCCTGCCTCATTCCCGGACCGGCTGTGGCGGCCCTGGAGCACGTAGCCGCTCGACCTCGGGCCGCCGAAGCTCGCGCCAGGCACCGGGTGCGAGCCCGTCGAGCGTGAGGCCCGCGTAGACGGAGCGATGGAGGCGGACGACCGGATGCCCGACGGCGGCGCACATGCGCTTCACCTGGTGCTTGCGACCCTCGTGCAGCGTCAGCTCGAGCCGCGCCGGGCCGAGACGGCGCACACGCGCGGGCGCGGTCGGCCCGTCGCCGAGCTCGATTCCCCCCGCGAGGCGGCGAAGCGCCTCCTCGTCCGGCTCGCCCTCGACCTCGACCTCGTAGACCTTCTCCACCTCGTAGCGCGGGTGCGCGAGCCGGTGCGCGAGCGGGCCGTCGTTCGTGAGGAGGAGCGCGCCGGTCGTGTCGGCGTCGAGCCGCCCCACCGGCACGAGCCGCAGCTCGTGCGCGACGAGCCCGACGACCGTCGGCCGCCCGTGCGGGTCGCGGGCGGTGGTGACGACGCCTGCGGGCTTGTGGAGGAGGACGTAGGCGAGCGGCTGGGGCGCCAGCTCCCGGCCGTCGAGCTCGACCCGGTCGCCGGCCTCGACGAACGTCGCAAGGCCGGCCGGGACGCCGTTCACGCGCACGCGTCCGGCCCGGATCAGCTCCTCGGCCCCGCGACGCGAGGCGACGCCAGCCCGG
>JAICGP010000303.1 GCA_025923055.1 Thermoleophilia bacterium | reverse complement strand
TTCGCGCGCCGCGTCGGCGCCGCCCGCCTCGCGACCGGCCACTACGCGAGGATCAGAGAGCACAGGGGCCGCCTGCTACTCGCGCGCGCCGCGGACGCGGCGAAGGACCAGTCCTACATGCTCGCCCGCCTCGACCCGCGCTCGCTGGAGCGGCTCTGGTTTCCGCTCGGGTTGCAGACGAAGGAGGAGACGCGCACGCAGGCGCGGGCCGCCGGCCTCGCGGCGTCCGGCCGCGCCGAGAGCCAGGAGGCGTGCTTCCTCGCCGGCGGGGACTACCGCGACTTCCTGGCCAGGCACGGGCTCGAGGAGCGGCCGGGGCCGGTCGTCGACGAGCGCGGCCGGATGCTCGGGCGGCACGACGGCTTCTGGCGGTACACGCCGGGGCAGCGGCGCGGCCTCGGCGTCAGTGCGGGGGAGCCGGTCTACGCCCTCCGGACGGAGCCGCGGACGAACGCGGTCGTCGTCGGCCCCCGGGCGGCGCTCGCCCGGCGGACGGTCCGCATCCGCGCCGGGCGCCTCTTCGTCCCCGTCGCCCGCGCCGACGCCAAGCTCCGCTACCGCTCGCCCGCGACCCCGGCCCGGGTCGAGCAGTCCGCCCGCGGCTTCGCCCTGCTGCTCGACCAGCCCGTCTACGGCGTCGCTCCCGGACAGGCGGCCGTGCTCTACGAGGACGACGCCGTGGTCGGAGCCGGGCTGATCGCCGCGGCGTCCTGAGTAGAATCGCCGCCATGCCGCTCGCGGAGATCGAGGCGATCGACGGCCTCTGGATCGCGCTCAGCGTGTTCTTCGTGCTGGTCGCGCTGGCCCTCTCGTACCTCCTCGTCCGCCTGGGCGGAACCGTAGGACGGGTTTCGTCGTTTCTTCAGGGACTGGAGAGGGAGGTTCTCCCGGTGATCAACCAGGCCGCAGGGACGATGGAGCGTGTGAACATGCAGCTCGACAAGGTCGACCGGATGACGGACAGCGCGGTCGACGTCGCCGACAGCGTGGACACAGCCGTCCGGGCGGTGACGCTCGCCATCACGCGGCCCGTCCAGAAGATCTCCGGGGTCGCCGCGGGCATCGCCCACGGCTTCGCCTCCCTGCGCGTGCGGAAGAACCCGCGGGGCGCGTACGAGGCAGGGCGCGACGCGGCCGCCCGGCGCGAGCAGGAGATCGCGGACGAGCTGAGACGTGAGGGCGGCGCCGGTGGCACCTGACGCCATCTCGCTCTCCATCCCGCACGCCGAGCCGTACCACGGCGTCGCGAGGCTCGTGGTCGGCGGGCTGGCGGCGAGGCTCGACCTCTCGTACGAGCACCTCGAGGACCTGCAGCTCGCACTCGTGAGCGTGCTCGAGCGGGACGGCTACGTCGTCGGGCCCGAGGCGACGGTGCGCTTCCTCGTGCAGCCGGGCTCGGTCGGCATCCTCCTCGGGCCGGTCGATCCGGACACGATCCGCACCGACCTGGACCACGAGCCGGCCGACGGGGTCTCGCTGCGGCGCGTTCTCGAGACGCTCGTCGAGGACGTCGTGCTCGAGGAGGCGGAGGGACGCCACTGGCTTCTCCTCGGGAAACGCGTGCGAACTGCAGGCGCCGAGGCCGACCGGGAGGGCGCATGACCGAGAGCGCCGCCCGCGGCGACCGCGACCTGCTGCGCCGTTACCACGACCGGGGCGACCTCGAGGCGCGGGAGCGCCTCATCGAGCAGTACCTGCCGCTCGTCCGCTCGCTCGCCCGCCGCTACGCAAACCGCGGCGAGCAGCTCGAGGACCTCGTGCAGGTGGGCTGCATCGGCCTCATCAAGGCGATCGACCGCTTCGACGTCGACCGCGGCGTCGAGCTGACGACCTACGCGACGCCCAACATCATCGGCGAGATCAAGCGCCACTTCCGCGACAAGGGCTGGTCGGTCCGCGTGCCGCGCGGGCTCCAGGAGCTCAACGTCCGCCTCTCCCAGCTGCTCGAGCAGCTCACGGTGCAGCTGGAGCGCTCGCCCACGATCGCGGAGCTCGCCAAGGCGGCCGGCGTCGACGAGGAGCAGGTTCTCGAGGCGCTCGAGTCCGGCCAGGCGTACACGACCGTCTCCCTCTCGGCGCCGGCCGGGCACGGGGACGACTCGGATCTCGACCCGCTCGAATCGCTCGGCCAGCTCGAGCACGAGTACGAGGTGAGCGAGGACCGCGCCATTCTCGCTCCGGGGCTGAAGGCGCTCGACGAGCGCGAGCGTCGCATCATCCACCTTCGCTTCTGGGAGGGGCTGACGCAGTCGCAGATCGCCCAGCAGGTCGGCATCTCGCAGATGCACGTGTCGCGGCTGATCCGGCGCTCGCTGGAGAAGGTCCGCGAGGAGATCGCGACGGGGCGCAACCTCTAGTATCCCGGCCCGGGCGAGCGCTGCATCGCTTCTAGAATCGACGGCATGCGCACGTCCCCCGAGCTGCGGGAGGGGTTCCTCTCCTTCTTCGAGGAGCGCGACCACCGGCGGTTCCCGT
>JAICGP010000302.1 GCA_025923055.1 Thermoleophilia bacterium | reverse complement strand
GGCGTCGATCGTCAGCCCGACCACCTTGGCCGGATCGACCTCCCAGAGCTCCTCCGGCGGCTCGATGCCCTTCACGATCGGCACGTTCGCGGTCTTGTAGCCGAGGTAGGCGAGGTACATGGAGAGCGGGGTCTTCGAGCTCCGCGAGACTCCGACGAGCACGATGTCCGCCTCGCGGAGGCGGTGCGCGCCGGCGCCGTCGTCGTAGCGCACGGCGAACTCGATCGCGGCGATGCGGCGGAAGTAGCTCGAGTCGAGGACGGTGCGGGCGCCCGGGCGGCGTGTCGCAGGCGAGCCGGAGACACGGGCGACCGACTCGATCGGATGGCCGAGGAGATCGCAGTAGTGGAGGCGATAGCGCTTGCAGAGACTGCGCATGGCCTCTCGCAGCTCGGGCTCGACCAGCGTGAAGATGACGACTGCGCGCCTCCCGCGGGCACGCGCGGCTGCCAGATGGGCGTCGTCGACCGACGAGATGCGTGGATGGCGCACGATCTCGAACTCCTGCTCGGGGAACTGCGCCGTCACGGCCTGGGAGACGCGCGCCGCAGTCTCCCCGCTCGAGTCGGAGACGACGTGGAGCTCGACGGGATCCGGCATCGTCAATGCGGGATCTGGGAGAGGTCGCCGATCGCGCCGACGGCGTCCCGGACGTCGAGTAGGAGGCGGAGGCGGTTGGCCCGGACCGAGGCGTCCTCGGCCATGACGAGCACCTCGTCGAAGAAGCGGCCGACCGGCTCGGCGAGCAGCGCCGCGGCGTCGATGGCGCCGGTGAAGTCGTGCTCGGCGATGGCGGCCTCGATGCGTGGAGAGGCCGTCGCGAGCGCATCGATGAGCGCGAGCTCCGCCTCGTCCGTGGCCAGCGACGCCTCCAGGGAGGCCGCCGCGCCGTCCGCCTTGCCTGCGAGCCGGTTCGAGCGGTCATAGGCGACGTACGCGCGCTCGAACTCGTCCGACGAGGCCTCGGCGGCCAGCGTCTCGGCGAGGCGCGCCACAGCTCCCAGCTCGGTGACTGCCCCGGCCCGCGCGGCGCGGACGAACTCGACCGGGCTGCCCAGCAGCCCCTCGAGCCGCTCGAGGACGAAGTCGGTGACGTCCGCAGGATCGTCCGTGACGGCTGCGCCTTGCTCGACGAGGAGCGCCCGGTCGCGGGCGACGAGCCGCGCGACGTCGATCGCGAGCGCCCCTTCGACGGCGAGGCGGCAGAGGCCGATCGCAGCCCGCCGGAGACCGTGCGGGTCGCGGGAGCCGGTCGGGCGCTGCCCCAGCGCGAACGCGACGGTGAGGTTGTCGATCCTCTCCGCCGCGGCGAGGACCCGCCCCGTCTCCGTCTGCGGCAGCGGGCCCTCGGCTGCGTCGGGAAGATACTGCTCCTCGATCGCCGCGCAGACCGCCTCCGGGAAGCCGGCGAGGCGGGCGTACTCGGCGCCGATGTGGCCTTCGAGATCGGGGAACTCGCGCACGAGCTCGGCGGCCTGGTCGGCCTTGGCGAGCCGCGCGGCTTCGCGGGAGGCCTCTCCCCCGCCCAGCTCCCCGACGAGGACGGCGAGCCGCGCCGCCTTGTCGGCGAAGCTGCCTGCGCCTGCGACGAACGTGATGCTTGCGAGCGAGTCGACGAGCGCCTCGATACCGCGGGCCACGTCCCGCTCGAACGTGAAGTGGGCATCCTCGAGGCGGCCCTCGAGCACCCGCTCGTTGCCCGCCACGACGGTCGCCGGGTCGCCGCCGTTCGCCACGAAGGCGAAGCGGGCTCCCTCGAGGGGGAAGTACCGCTGGTGCGACTGCATCGCGACCTGCACGACCCGCGCCGGCAGCGCGACAAACCGCTCGTCGAAGCGCCCCTCCAGAACGATGGGGCTCTCGACGAGGTAGACGACCTCCTCGATCACGCCCGCGGGGTCGCTCCAACCGCCGATCCCGTCGAGGCCCTCGACGATCAGGCGCCGCCGTTCGTCGGTGTCCGGCTCCACGCCGGCGCGCCGCAGGACCTCCACGTACGCGTCGGCGCTCGGAACCTCCACCTCGCCGTGGGTGAAGCGGTGGCCGGCTGAACGGCCGCCCGAGAGGACTCCGGCGACGGACACCTCGAGGTCGCGGTCGTCGAGCTTCGTGCAGAGCCAGCGCACGGGCCGCGAGAAGCGGATGCCGCCCGCCTGCCAGACCATCGAGTTCGAGAAGGAAAGGCCCTCGACGATCTCCGCGAGCCGCTCGGGGAGCGTCTCCTCGAGCGCCCGCCCGGGGACGACGACGCCGAGGAAGCCGTCACGGGCCTCGAGCTCCTCCACCGCGACGCCGTGCTTTCGCGCGAACCCGGCGGCCGCCTTGTCGTGCAGGTGCTCGGGCGGGCCCTTCACCCACTGGTCGGGCTCGCGCTCTGCGAGCTCGGTGACGTGCAGCGCGAGACGGCGCGGGCCGGCGTAGACGGTCCCCGGCCCGAAGGCGGGAAGCCAGCGGCTCCGAAGCTGCTCGGCGGCCTCCCGGCAGGCC
>JAICGP010000301.1 GCA_025923055.1 Thermoleophilia bacterium | reverse complement strand
GTCGCCCGAGAAGTTGACCTCGACCTCCCGCGCGCCCTCGATCACGTGGTAGTTCGTGACGATGTGGCCCTGCTTGTCGATCACGAAGCCGGAGCCGAGCGAGGTGGCGTTCTGGGGGCCGAAGAAGGGGTCGTCCGAGACCACGGACGTCGAGCTGACCTGTACGACGCCGGGTCCGGTCTGCTCGTAGATCTCCTGGACGGTCTTCCCGCCCTCGGCGGCGGCGCGGAGGCGCGTCGCTCCCTCGGCGTCCGTCACGGTGGAGACCACAGTGGTCGTGCCGTCGTCGCCGGCGCCGAGCGCGGCGCCGATCCCGACGGCCGCGCCGCCGCCGAGCAGCGCCGCGAGGAAGAGCGCCACGCCGCGAGTCCACGAGCCGAATCTCATGGCCTCCTTATAACCCGACGCTCGTGAAGTCCCGGTTGAGCCGGGTTAAGGAGGCGTTAAGCGCCGCGGCAGCCTCGACGGGATCGTGCGGTTTCTGGTCGCCGCTGCCGTGGCCCGCCGTCCGACATCGTGAGCCTCACGCCTCGCAGGCGATGCGCGCGCCCCTGCCCGGACCCTGGCGACAGACATCTCGCCGCGGGCCGCCGTGCAGGCGATCGTTCCCACGCTCGCCCAGAAGCGTGTCTCGGCCTTCACCGCCGAAGAGGCGGTCGGAGCCGGCTCCGCCTCTCAGGCGATCGTTCCCGCGTCCGCCGCTGAGAGTATTGGCGCCGCCCGATCCTGTGAGCACGTCTGCCCGCGCCGAGCCGCTCACGTGCTCGACCGAGCTCACCCAGTCGCTGCCCGCGCCGCTGGCCGTCCCGCTTGCGAGCGAAGCGACGATGGCGGCGCCTGCATCGGCGAAGGAAAGGGTGTCCGTGCCGGGACCGCCCGTGGCGGAGTCGTTGCCGAGACCGGGGACGATGGTGTCGTTTCCAGCCTGGCCCGAGAGGATGTCGTTTCCGCCGGCGCCGAAGAGGCGGTCGTTCCCGCCCCCGCCGAAGACGATGTCGTCGCCGTCGCCTGCCCGGATGACGTCGTTACCGCCGCCGGCGCAGATGATGTCGCGGGCGGGCGTGCCCGTGATCGCCTCGCCCGCGGGGGTGCCGTTGATCGTGCAGAGGGGCTGCCAGTCCGGCCCTGCTGCGAAACCTCCTCCAGCCCGGAGCGGCACGACGTCAGATCCGTCGGCATCCATCACGTACGTGACGCCTGTCGTGCGGTTGTGTCCGGCCAGCTTGTCGCCTTCGGGCGAGAAAACCGTGGCGGTCTCCTGCACCATCGGCGTATTCGTCAGGTTCGTTTTCGTCCCGCTTGTCAGGTCGACGTGGAAGACCTCCGTGAGCGCGAAGGGGTTTCCCGTGGGGTCGACCTCCGTGTAGACGATCCCGGCCCCGTCGGGCGTGAAGAGCGGATTGCTCGCGAAGGCGGGGCCCGGCAGCTGGGTGACGTTTGTCTGGTTCGTGCCGTCGGCATTCATGGTCCAGATGTCGACGCCGTCGTGGTAGGCGATCCTCGTCCCGTCTCGCGACCAGGCCGGCCCGTAGGAACTGCCTGTCTGGGTGAGGTTTCTGAGCCCCTTGCCGTTCGGGGCGATCGTGAAGACGTCGATCCCCTGGCCGGTCTTCTCGCGGTCGAAGGCGATCTTGCGCCCGTCGGGGGAGAAGACGTGCCGGTCGAGTCGAGTGACCTGCTGCGCCTCGCCGCCCGTCAGCTTGCGAAGGCCGCTTCCGTCCGCATTGACCACCAGGAGCTCGGCGTAGTTGCGCCGGGCGATGAAGGCAAGGCGCTCGCCGTCGGGCGACCAGACGGGCTCACTATCCGAGTAGAGGCTGTCACCGTTTGAGCCGATCGAGATGCTGCCCGCTCCTGACCCGTCGGCCTTCATCACCCAGATGCGCGCGGTGCAGCCGCCGGGAGCGAGACAGCGAGAGAAGGCGATCCGCGTCCCGTCGGGCGACCACTCGGGAAAGCTGTCACCGGCGGTCGTCGCCGGCGTCAGCGGCACCTCGTCGGTGCCGTCGAGATCGATGCGCCAGATGCGCGGATCGACGAAGGGTTTCGTGTAGGCGATCGACCCGTTCAGGCCGGGGAAAGTGTGGCCGGCCCGCGCATCGGTCGAGACGGCCGCAAGTGCGACAGCGCCCAGGGCGGTGATGAGAGCGGGTAGGCGGACGCATCCCCGCCGATGCCATCGCTCCCGAGCCCTCGAAGCCACTCCACCTCCTGCACCGAGCAGCCAAGGTTCTGGAACCGCCCGCGGCCGGCCGAGGATAGCAGCAACTGTCGCGATCTTTCAATCGCGTCGCGGCCGACACCGCTTCGGAACTGAGGTTGAAAGAGACCGCTCGCATCGCGACGACGGCTACCCTCCAGCCCCGAAGATGGGCTGATCTCGCGCCCGCCGAGCGAGTGATCGCCTCGGGAAGTCCGGGGACGCTTCGCGCTCTGTGCGGCGGGTGCGGAGTCGCGCTCGGCGCTCGCCTCGTCGTGGGCCACGGGCC
>JAICGP010000300.1 GCA_025923055.1 Thermoleophilia bacterium | reverse complement strand
TCCGCGATCTCCTGCTCGCGCCGGGCGGCCGCGTCGCGCCCTGCCTCGTACGCGCCCCGCGGGTTCTTCCGCACGCGCAGGGAGGCGAAGCCGTGGGCGATGCCCGCGGCGACCCCGGAAATCTTCTGGACGGGCCGCGTGATGGCGAGCGTCACCGCCCGGACGGCCGTGTCCACGCTGTCGGCGACATCGACCGCGCTGTCCGTCATCCGGTCGACCTTGTCGAGCTGCATGTTCACACGCTCCATCGTCCCTGCGGCCTGGTTGATCACCGGGAGAACCTCCCTCTCCAGTCCCTGAAGAAACGACGAAACCCGTCCGACGGTTCCGCCCAAGCGGACGAGGAGGTACGAGAGGGCCAGCGCGACCAGCACGAAGAACACGCTGAGCGCGATCCAGAGCCCGTCGATCGCCTCGATCTCCGCGAGCGGCATCGTGGCGATTCTACTGGGAGGGTCTTGGGGACGACCCTAAGACGCGGCCGCGATCAGCCCGGCTCCGACGACGGCGTCGTCCTCGTAGAGGACGGCCGCCTGTCCGGAAGCGACGCCGTAGACGGGCTCGTCCAGCAGCAGGCCGAAGCCGCGGGCGGACTCCTCCACCCGGGCCGGGATCGCGGGCGAGCGATAGCGGAGCTTGGCGTCTGCGCGGTCGACCGGGACGAAGAGGCGCCCGGCCCCGACGCGGACTGTCCGCCGGGCGAGCGCCGCCCGCGGGCCGACGACGACCGCGTTCGTCTGCGGCTCCGTCCGGAGGGCGTAGACCGGCTCCCCTGCGCTGACGCCGAGGCCGCGGCGCTGCCCCGGCGTGTAGCGCCAGAAGCCGCCGTGCCGCCCAAGCGTACGGCCGCGCTCGTCGACGACCGGCCCGGTCCGCTCCTCGAGGCCGTGCCGGGCCAGGAAGTCGCGGTAGTCCCCGCCGGCGAGGAAGCACGCCTCCTGGCTCTCTGCGCGGCCGGCCGCGGCGAGGCCGGCCGCCCGCGCCTGCGTGCGGGTCTCCTCCTTCGTCTGCGTCCCGAGCGGAAACCAGAGCCGCTCGAGCGAGCGCGGGTCGAGGCGGGCGAGCATGTAGGACTGGTCCTTCGCCTCGTCCGCCGCGCGGGCGAGGAGCAGGCGGCCCCGGTGCTCCCTGATCCTCGCATAGTGGCCGGTCGCGAGCCGGGCGGCGCCGACGCGGCGCGCGAAGTCGAAGAAGGCCGCGAAGCGGAAGGCGCCGTTGCAGCGAACGCACGGGTTGGGCGTCTCGCCCCTCGCGTAGCCCGCGACGAAGGGCGCCACGACCGCGCGCCGGAAGCGCTCGCGCAGGTCGAGCGTCACGTGGGGAACCCCGAGCGCGTGGCAGGTGGCGCGCGCCGCCGCGACCGCGGCCGGCGAGCAGCACGCACGCTCGGCGTCGGGCGCCGCGGGATCTGTCCAGAGGCGAAGCGTGAGGCCGACGGGGTCGTGGCCGGCGTCGCGGGCCCGCAGGAGCGCGACGGCGCTGTCGACGCCGCCGCTCATGGCGACGGCCACGCGCGCCGGGTGCGGGCGCGCGCGCATCGCGGGGCCGAGCGCGTCGTGGAGCGCGTCGACGGCGAGCGGATCGCCCGGAACGGCGGCAGCCTCGAGCAGCGTCAAGCCCGTGACGGCCCGGCAGAGCTGCGAGGCGCCGGGGCCGTCGCCGCGCGCGCCGGCGATCAGCCCGCGCTCGACCTGGAGCGAGACCCAGGCGAGGTCGCCCTCGCGCGAGGCGTTCCCGGTCAGCTCGGCGGTCGGCATCGAGAAAAAAGTAGTGCTCCACTCCGCCGATGAAGCGCCGTGCGTGAGGAACCTGGACGTGCCAGGTGGGTGCCCTACCGACCCGAAGGCCGGACGCGGGCTCCCTCTCGGTAGATGTTGGTTCTACATATGCGCACGGCGCCACGCACGAAGTCGAGCACCGCTGGCACTCTAGCGCAGCGAGACCGCGTCCCTACCCCTCGGCGAAGCGCCAGCGCACGACCTCCTCGCCCGCCACCCCGAGCCGCTGGGCGAGGGCCGGCGTGAGGTCGAAGGCGCGCCCCTCTCCGACGGGCCCGGAGGCGATCACCTCGCTCTCCGCACGCGTGCCTGCGCGCTCGAGGACGAGCCTGGCGCCGCACGGGAGGACGGGGTGGGCGATGCCGACGGTCGCCGGCTCGACCGTGACGCCGCAGTCGGTCGCCTCGCTCTCCGGCGCGAGCACGCCGACCCGGGCCTCCTGCCACTCGACCGCGGCCGGCGGAGGCGCCGCGGCCTCCTCCCCGTCGATCCGGGTGAGCGCGATCGCCCCGAGCGCGCCGACGAGCGCGACGCCGGCGAGCGCGGCCTGCCGCCGCGCGAGCCCCGCTCGCATCAGCCGGCGTGCTCGAGGAGCTCGCCGAACGACTCGCGCACGAGCCCGTCGAACTCGGTCGGCAGGAACCCGTCCGGCGTCGCGAACTGGCGCAGGTGGACGAAGAGGTACGACCACTCCTCGTACCGCCCCGGATCGCGCTGCTGCTCGTCGCGCGC
>JAICGP010000299.1 GCA_025923055.1 Thermoleophilia bacterium | reverse complement strand
TGCTTGCGCGAGGCGCTGCCCGAGGCGGTTCGCGTCGGGACGGTGGACAAGTTCCAGGGCCAGCAGGCCACGGTCTCGTTCTTCGCGATGGCGAGCTCGTCGGGCGACGACGTCCCGCGCGGCCTCGACTTCCTCTTCTCGCGCAATCGCCTCAACGTCGCCGTCTCGCGCGCCAAGTGCCTGGCGTACGTCGTCGCGAGCCCGCGCCTCCTGGAGACGAGCTGCCGCACCGTGGAGCAGATGCGGCTCGTGAACGCGCTCTGCCGCTTCGTCGAGATCGCCGAGGATCAGGAGACAAGAGCACGCGCGGACGTCATCGGCTTCAACCCCCGCTAGCGCGGGCGAGCAGCTCTCGCGGGAGCCGGTGCCGGGCACTCTCCGGGGCGAAGATCGAGAGGAAGACGTTGGGCCGCGAGAAGCCGACGTAGAAGACGTCGTCTCTCGCCCCGTCCAGCTCCGTGACGGCGACGACGAGCCGTTCGAGGCCCTTGAAGCGATAGATCGAGCTCCGGAGGATCTTGCCGTCGTCCCATGGGTCGTCTGTGAGTCGCTTGCCGCCGAGCTGGTCGACGCGCCAGAGGACGCTCCGGTGGGCACCCTTGGGCGTCAGCAGCGCGATCTGGTCCGGCTCGACCTCCGCGTGCAGGATCCACTCCGCGATGCAGCCGTCGAGCTGCTCGAGGAGCTCCGTCTCCGTCTCGTAGAAATGGAGGTCGACCGGCGGCCCGGCTGGGCCCCGCGCCTCGATTGAGCCCCCGCGGTAGAAGCGGCGGACCAGCTCGTTGATCGCCTTCGTGTTGCGACAGTTGACCGTGAGCTGGAACGGCTCCCCCGGGACCGGGAGGTTCCTCGCGACGGGAAAGATCCGCTGGTTGTCGTCCAGGAAGACGTAGAGGGGAGACGCATCGGGATCCTGCAGGAGCAGCTGCAGCGGGAACCACCAGTCCTCGTCGAAGTCCTGCGCCTCGTCGACGACTAGAGCGCCGTAGCGGCCGGCCGCGACCTCGACGTTCTCCGCGAACGCCGCCCTCAAGGCTTGGTAGTGACGATGCTCGTCGCCCGGCTCTGGTCGTTCGGCTAGTTCGATCCCTGCCTCTCGCACGATCTCGTAGCAGAGGTGGTCGTACGAGTAGACGTCGATCTCGGCGACGTCCTGAAGGCCGCGCCGTAGGTGCTGCGCGAGGAGCGTGTTGAAGCTGAGGACAAGGACGCGGAAGCCCTCCAGTGCAAGACGCCTAGCCTTTTCGGCCGCGAGGAAGGTCTTGCCCGAGCCGGCGCACCCCGCAATCGCTGCCCTCGTCTGGCGGGAGAGGAAGTCGAGGACACGGTACTGCTCCTCCGTCAGCGTGAGTAGATCGCGCTCTTCCTCGGCGAGCTCGACGCTCAGCGGCGCGCGGATCTCGAACGAGTTCGCGAGCACCCGCTCCAGGTGGTCGACGCCGTCTTTCCCGGGCGGCGGCGTCTTTGCCGTTCCCCTCCAGTAGCGGAAGACGCGGGCCAGGCTTGTCTCGAGGTCACGAACGTCGTCGCCGTCGAGGACGATCTCGCGGGGCGCATCAGGCTTGAGGCGGCCGCTCTTGGCCCGCGTATCCGGGAACACGACTGCATGGCCGACGAAGAAGCGGTCGTCCCCGACCCGCTTCGATCGCTCGAGGAGCCTTCGAAGCGAGAAGGTCGAGCGGGTTGCCTGAGCGAATGGATCCTTGATTCGGTGTTCGCCCTCTTTGCCGGTGCTCCACCATTCGCGCTTGTCGGCGTCGTACCGGATCGTGCCGCCCTTCACCTCGACGACGAGAATCCCTTGCGCGGGGTGGGCAAGCACGAAGTCCGCCTCCCCTTGTCGAGGTCGCCCCTTCTCGGTCGGGACAAGCCACGAGACGCTGTGAAGCGCCAGCAGCTGGTCGGCTGTGTCGTCTCTCAAGTGCTCGAAGAGGCGCCGCTCGGCCGTGCTCTCGGCCTCCCGGAGCTCCTCGGGGATCATCCTGGCCACAAGAATCGGATAACACCGATCCGTCGCGTTGACAAGCGTCGCGACCGCACAGCGGCCCGGTTGCCGCCGGAGGAACACGCTGTGGCACCCTGACGAGGCAGTGAGACGCGAGTCCGTCAGCTCGCGTGCCATCAAGACCGTCGGCTACCGGAAGGGGACGCTCGAGATCGAGTTCCCGGACGGCGACGTCTACCGCTACAGCCGCGTGCCGCGGTTTGTCTTTCTCCAGCTCCTCCGGGCAGAGTCGATGGGTTCGCTCTTCAACGAGCGGATCCGCGACCGCTATCGCTGCGAAGGGCCTCTCTGACGCCCTCAAGGGGCCGGCGAGGGCGGCCGATGAGGTGGGCATGAGCGTCAAGGCGCTGGAAGCCGTCCAGACGGCAGCGCTGCTCGGCAAGAGCGGGCGCCACGCGTTGGCGCTCGAGCTCCTCGACGTCGTCGTCGAGCACTCCGAGGACGAGGACATCCGGGCGGCTGCGTACGCGTGTGCCCTGAAGATCCACTGCGACCGCGGCGAGCCGGCGACCGCGCTGGCCGTCGGGCGGCCGGTCTGGG
>JAICGP010000298.1 GCA_025923055.1 Thermoleophilia bacterium | reverse complement strand
GGCATGTTCGCCTACTTCTTCTTCTCGGCGCTCTACCTGCAGCAGGTCCTCGGGTACACGCCGCTCGAGGTGGGGCTCGCCTACCTGCCCTCCATGGTGATCTGGGGGACGGCCTCGCTCTTCTCCGACCGGCTCGTCATGCGGTTCGGCATCAAGAAGCCGCTGCTCGCCGGGCTCGGGCTGATGACGCTCTCCCTCGTCCTCTTCGCGCGGACGCCCGTCGACGGGAGCTTCGCGCTCGACGTCCTTCCCGCCACGATCGCGATCGGCCTCGGGGCCGGGATCGCCTTCAACCCGATCCTGCTCGCCGCCATGAGCGATGTGGGGCCGGAGGAGTCGGGCCTCGCGTCCGGGGTCGTGAACACGTCGTTCATGATGGGCGGCGCCGTCGGGCTCGCGATCCTGGCCAGTCTCGCCGCAGCCCGCACCGACACGCTGCTCGCCTCGGGCGACGGACGTGTGGCCTCCGTCAACGCGGGCTACCACGTCGCCTTCCTCGTCGGCGCGATCTTCCTCGTACTCGCGTCCGCGCTCACCGCGGCGCTCCTGCGCCCGGCCGCCCAGCGCGAGCACGGGCACGCGCAGGCCCCCGCCGCCGAGCCGGCCGCGGCGACCGCCTGCGACTGAGGGTCGTCGGCAGGGCTCAGCCGGCGCGTTCGCGCGGCTTCGCCACACCGGGTGCGTGCTGGCGGCCGAGGTCGAGCGCGATGGCGAGGATGAGCGTCCCCGTCCACACGTTCACCGGGTCGAACGTCAGCGCCTCGCGGTCGCCCACGAAGTTGAAGATGAGCCACACGACGAACCAGACGAGGGTCACGGCTGCTCCTTTGGTCGCTCGAGATTCTCGCCGCGAGTCTGCCCGGCGCGGCCGCCCGCGTCGTCGGGGCCGTCTCGCTCTCCGGCTCGGGAGAAAGCCGCAGACTCACCGCGGGCGCGGCGTCGCACCTCTCGCCGCACGGCGGGCGCCACCTCCGTCCCGAGCAGCTCGATCGCGCGCAGCGCCTGCTCGTGCGCGAGGTTGCCGACGCTGATCTGGGCGAGGAAGCGATCGTGCCCGAAGACCTCGTGCTGGAAGAGGATCTTCTCGACGACGTCCTCCGGGCCGCCCACCACGAGCGCCCCCCCGGGCGTGCGCAGCGCGTCGAATGCCCGCCGGTCGATCGGCGACCAGCCGCGCTCGCGGCCGATCGCGTTCATCATCGCCGCGTAGGCGGGGAAGAACTCGTCGGCGGCCCGCTCCGCCGTCTCGGCGACGTAGGCGTGCGAGTTGATGCTGAGCGCCGGCGGCGGATCGTGTCCGGCCTCGACCGCGGCCCGCCGGTGCAGCTCCGCGAAGGGCGCGAAGCGCGCGGGCTCACCGCCGATGATGGCGAGCGCCATGGGCAGTCCCAGAGCACCGGCGCGGATCGCCGACTCGGGCGCGCCGCCGACGGCCACCCAGACGGGAAGCGGCTCCTGGAGGGGCCGGGGGTAGACGCCGAGCCCGTCGAGCGGGGGGCGGTGGCGCCCGGCCCACGTGACGCGCTCGGACTCGCGCAGCGCGAGGAGGAGACCGAGCTTCTCGGCGAAGAGCTCGTCGTAGTCGGCGAGGTCGTAGCCGAAGAGCGGGAACGACTCCACGAACGACCCGCGCCCCGCCATGATCTCGGCCCGGCCGCCCGAGAGCAGGTCGACGGCGGCGAACTCCTGGAAGACGCGGACGGGGTCGTCGGAGCTGAGGACCGAGACGGCGCTCGTCAGCCGGATCCGCTCGGTCCGGGCGGCGACCGCGGCGAGCACGACCGCCGGCGCCGAGACGGCGAAGTCGGGGCGGTGATGCTCCCCGACGCCGAAGACGTCCAGCCCGACCCGCTCCGCGAGCTCGGCCTCCTCGAGCACCTCGCGGAGGCGGCGCGCGGGGTCGACCGCGCGGCCCCCACCCGGGCCCCGGCGCAGCTCGGCGAACGTGTAGACGCCGATCTCCACGCCAGCATCCTTACCGGAGGCCCGCGCCTTCCAAGTCTTTACCGAACGCGCCCGGACTCTTGGCCGCCGCCGGGACCGCCGCTGGACGAGAGCCGCGTACGGTCGAGACGACCCGTCGAGCGACGGCAAAGGAGGAAGGAATGCGGAACTTCGTAGCGCTCGGGCTGGCACTTCTCACGGCAGCCATGCTGCTCGTGGCGGCCGTGCCCGCGGCCGCCAAGGACGACGACCGCGAGGTCATCCGCCGGGGCGGCTGCTCGGGTGCGAGCGACTGGAAGCTGAAGGCGAAGAACGACGACGGCCGGATCGAGGTCGAGTTCGAGGTCGACCAGAACCGGAGCGGCCACCGCTGGCGCGTCGTCCTCCGGCGCGACGGCAACCGGTTCTTCCGCGGGATTCGGACCACGCGTCCGCCGAGCGGCTCGTTCGAGGTGGAGCGCCACACTCGCAATCCCGCCGGCCGCGACCGGATCGTCGGCCGTGCGGTCAACCTGCGCACGGGCGAGGTCTGCCGCGGCGCGCTGACCTTCTAGCCCGCGAGCCCGGGGCGGGGAGCGGGAGCGGCCCGGCCTCTCGCTCTCCG
>JAICGP010000297.1 GCA_025923055.1 Thermoleophilia bacterium | reverse complement strand
TCCTCGAGCCCCGCTGCCGGAACCGTGATGACGACGAACTCGGGCGGCTCGGGCAGCTCGGCGAGCGCCGTGTACGTCCGCCGCCCGAAGATCTCGCCGCCGTTGCGGTTGACGAGGTAGACGGAGCGGCGCCCCTCGCCCTTGATCGCGCCGCGGGCGAGCCAGAACCCCCACTTGCCGGGAGTCGCCGAGGCGCCGAGGACCGCGACCGAGCGCGGGTCGAAGAGCGCCGAGAGGTCGCGGCTCACGGGCGGAATCGCCCGTGAGCCAGTGGAGGGTGTGTGAGGGAACCGGGAGGTTCCCTCACTGCATCGAAGAAGGGGGCTCGTGGGGGAAACATGGTTTCCCCCACGGGAGCGAGCCGGAGGCGAGCGACGCTCACGTCAGGAGGTGGCGCGAGATGATGAGGCGCTGGATGTCCGACGTGCCTTCTTCGATCTCCTCGAGCTTGGCGTCGCGCATCCACTTCTCCACGGGGTACTCGCGCGAGTAGCCCCAGCCGCCGAGCGTCTGGACTGCGGCCCACGTGCACCACATGGCCGCCTCCGACGCGTAGAGCTTCGCCATCGCCGCCTCTGCCGGGACGGCCTCGCCGGCATCGAGCCTCCGCGCCGCGCGGTGGACGAGGAGCCGGGCGGCGTCGACGCGCGTCGCCATGTCGGCCAGGCGGAACGCCACCGCCTGGTGCTCGGCGATCGGCTTCCCGAACTGCTCGCGCGTCTTCCCGTACTCGACGGCGTACTCGAGCGCCGCGCGCGCGATCCCGGTCGCCGAGGCGCCGAGCGTGACGCGGGAGCGGTCGAAGGTGCGCATCAGCCCGTAGAAGCCCTGGCCCTCGTCGCCGAGGCGGCGGTCCTCGGCGAGCTCGGCGTCCTCGAGGAACATCTCCGCGTTGACGATGGCGCGCTGGCCCATCTTCTTCATCGGCTCCCCGAAGCTGACGCCCGGGTCGCCCTTCTCGACGACGAAGGCGGTGATGCCGCGCGAGCGGGAGCCCGGCTCGACCGTGGCGAAGACGACGTAGAGCTCGGCGAGGCCGCCGTTCGAGATCCACGTCTTCTGGCCGCGCAGGCGGTAGCCGCCCTCGCTGCGCGTCGCCGTCGTCTGGATCGAGGCGGCGTCGGAGCCCGAGCCCGGCTCGGTCGTCGCGAGCGCAGTGAGGGGCGGTCGCTCGCCCGCGATCGGCTCGAGCCAGCGGCGCTTCTGCTCGTCGGTCCCCAGCTCGACGACGGGCTCGGCGAAGAAGCCTCCCGACGTGATCAGGTTCCCGATCCCGGCGCAGCCCCAGCACAGCTCCTCCTGGACGATGCAGCCGGTCAGGCAGTCGGTCATCCCGCCGCCTCCGACCTCCTCGGGAAGCATGAACGAGGTGAGGCCCAGCGAGGCAGCCTTGTGGAAGAGCTCGAGCGGCGTCTGCGTGTCGGCCTCGTCCACCTCCGCAGCGACCGGACGGATCTCGCGCTCGGCGAACTCGCGGCAGACTGCCTGGATCTCGCGCTGCTCCGGGCTCAGCCCGAGAGGATCCGAGACGACCTCGCTCACGCCCGTGATCCTCGCAGATGCGCCGCTACCAGATGCCGCCGAGCGTGACTCGCAGCGCCTCGCCGCTGACCCCGCTCGCCTCGTCGCTCGCGAAGAAGGCGATCGTCTCCGCCACCTCCTCGGCGGTGACGACGCGGCCGGCCGGGTACGAGGCGGCGCGCTCGGCCCAGACGTCGTCCACCGAGATCCCCCGCCGCTCCGCCTCCACCTCAGCCGAGCGCTCGGCCATGGCCGTCCGCACCCAGCCGGGAAGAACGGCGTTGCACGTGATCCCGTCGGAGGCGACGTCCTGGGCGACGGCGCGCACGAGGCCGATGACGCCGTGCTTGGAGGCGTCGTAGGCGGACTCGCCCCGGCCGCCGATCTCTCCTGCGGTGGAGCTGACGGCGACGATCCGTCCCCAGCCGCGCTCGCGCATGTCCGGCACGGCGAGGCGCACGAGGTGGAACGGGGCGTCGAGGTTGACCGCCATCGTCTCGCGCCAGAGCTCGGGATCCTGCTTCCAGATCACCCGCTCGTGCGCCGAGCCGAGGCCGGCGTTGAGGACGAGGATCTCGATCGGGCCGAGACGGGCCCGGGCCTCTGCGAGGATGCGCGCGCACCCCTCCTCCGTCGCCACGCTCTCGGCGAGGATCTCGACGGGCGCCTCGTCGGCGAGCGAGGCGAGCTCGTCTGCCGAGCGCGCGACGCCCAGGACGCGCGCCCCGCGCGCAGCGAGCACGAGCGCGGTGGCCCTGCCGATCCCGCGGCCGGCGCCGGTGACGACCGCGACCCGCCCCCTCACGCCGCCGCCTCGCGCATCCGCGCGACGAGATAGCCTCGTTCCACCTCAGACCCTCTCACGGAGCCAAGGATTCTGCCGCAGAAGACGCCGAAGTCGGCCGAGGTCGTGATCGTCGGCGGCGGCGCGATGGGGACGAGCGTCGCCTACCACCTCGCCAAGCTCGGGGTGACCGACGTCGTCCTCGTCGAGCGCGAGTCGCTGGGGAGCGGCTCGACGAGCAAGTCGGCCGGCGGC
>JAICGP010000296.1 GCA_025923055.1 Thermoleophilia bacterium | reverse complement strand
GGTGAGCCAGAACGCGTAGCGGCCGGGGAGCACGTCGCGCATGCGGGCGAGCACGCCCAGGCGGCGGCCGCCCGCGGTCCAGAGCTCGAGCTCGAGGACGCCTACCGGCTCGATCATCTCGCCGTCGGCGGACCCGTCGACCCGGCCGGCGCGGAAGGCGACGACCACCGGCGCCCGGTCGGACGGCGAGAAGGAATGGTGGGAGATGCGGACGTCGTCGACGAGCGGCGCCCGCTCGGCCGCGCGCCTGGCGATCGCCCACGGCACGCGAACCGGCTGGGCGCCCTCCGCGGAGACGACGAGGATGCCGCCCGCGCCGGCCGCCAGGTCGTCCTCGACGGCGACGCCGATCGCCACCTCGGCCGAGGCTCCCGGCTCGAGTGAGAGCCGGTTGGGGTCGGCGGAGAACGTGGCCGGGGCCTGGCCTCCGTCCGGGACGAGCCCGAAGCCCACGTCCAGCGCCCGGCTCGACACGTTCCGCACCGTGACCGTGCGGTTCGCGCTCCAGCCTTCGCCTTGCGCGCGACCGAACGCGAGCGTCGCCGGCTCGACGGAGAGCTCGGCCGTGACCGCGTGCGCCGGGTCGACGAGGCCGCCGCCCTGCGCGGTGACGGGAAGCGGGCCGCCGTCGCGGCCCAGCCGCGCGGCGCTCCCGACGAGCGCGCTCCTGAGGTCGAGCGCCGAGAGGTCGCTGCGCGCCTCGGCGACGAGGGCGGCCGCGCCCGCGGCGAGCGCGGCTGCGGCGCTCGAGCCCGTCACGGTCGCGTACCCCTCGCCGCCCGCGTCGGCGGTGGCGAGACCGACGCCCGGCGCCACGAGGTCCGGCTTGACGCGCCCGTCGAAGGCGACGCCGCCGGACGAGAAGGGCGCGATCTCCATGACGCCGCCGTTCGCGAGGGCCTCGGCCCCGTCCAGCTCGAGGACGACTTCCTCTCCGGCCGCGGCCGCCTCGAGGGCGCCGGCGCGGACGGCCTCCGGGACGGCGATCACCGGCACGGAGATCGCGTGCTGGACGTCGAGAGCCCCCGACGGGAGCAGCGAGCCGGTCACGAGCACCGCGGCCGCCCCCGCGGCCGCGGCGTTGCGGACGCGGCGGTCGAGCGAGCCGCTGCCCGCGCTGACGACGGCCGCCTCGCCGGCGACGAGGCTGACGCCGTCCGTCCCGAAGAAGTCCCCGAGCACGTCTCCCGTGGCGGGAGTGTCCGCCGCTCGGCCCGGATCCGTGAGAGTCGGTCCCGCGACCGCCCGAACAGCGACGCGGAGCGGCGACGGCGGCGCGGTCGCGGCGAGCAACCGAACAGGCTCGTCGAGGACGGTGTCGGAGTCGATCCGGATCCTCGCGCTCGCCTGCCGGATCTCGCGGCGGCCGTCGACGACGCCGACCGCCAGCGCCTCGGAAGCGGCGGCCGGCGCCGCGACGCTGCCGAACCCGGGCCCGGGCCGGCCGTCGTTTCCGACCGGCGCGACGACGAGCGTCCCGAGGCTCGCGGCGCCTGCGACCGCCCGCGCCTCGGGGCTGTCCGCGAAGGCCGCATAGGGCTGGATGCCGCCGACGAGGGCGATCGCGGCCCGGTCGTCCACGGCGCCGTCGCCGTTCGGGTCGACGGCGCGCTCGAGGCCGGCGAGCAGGTGGTCGCCCCTCCCCAGCACCGCCCAGCTGCCGCCGGCGGTCTCCCGCCAGCCCATGACCCGGATCGGGAGGATGCTGGCTCCGGGGGCGGCGCCCGCCAGCCCGCCCGGCCCGTCCTTCCCGACGACGAGACCGGCGAGCCGCGTCCCGTGCGCCTCGACGACGCCGGGCTCGCCCGGCTTCGGCTCCGGCAGGACGTCGCGGTCGGCGTTCACGACGTCGAAGCCGCGGAGGACGCGCCCGCGCAGGAACGGATGCTCGCGCTCGACGCCGGTGTCGAGCAGGGCGACCGTGACGCCCGCGCCGGAGAAGCCGGGGAGGGAGATCTCCGGGCGCCCCGTCCCGTCCGGCGGCAGGGAGTTCCCCACGAGCGACTCGGCGGACGGCGACGCCGGGTAGACGGTGCGGACCGGGTAGACGCCGCCGCTGCCGGGCGCCCGCTCCAGCTCCGCGAGCGCGCGCGCGCCCACGACCGCCGAGAAGCCGTTGAAGGTGCGGGTGAACACCTGGTCGCGCTCGATGCGGACGCCCCGCTTGCGGAGCCCCGCAAGCAGGAGCTGTTGCGCGCCTTCCGCCTCGGCGGTCCAGCGCCTCTGCGTGCGGGCCGACGGCGTCTTCTCCGTCGCGGCGAGGCGGTCGGCGAGCGATGGAGCCGTGAGCACGACGAGGACGCGCCGGCGGGCCTCGGTCGCCTCCG
This sequence comes from Thermoleophilia bacterium, assembly GCA_025923055.1. Taxonomy (GTDB): domain Bacteria; phylum Actinomycetota; class Thermoleophilia; order Gaiellales; family Gaiellaceae; genus JAIBJN01. The sequence continues at coordinate 247 of JAICGP010000296.1, read as the reverse complement.
CCGGCCGGTCGCCGAAGACGGCGTTCCAGGCCCGGGCAGCCGTTCCCGTGAGTGAGTCGCCCGCCCCCTGCACCGTCCCCGCGAGAGCGAGGGCTGTCGCAACCAGGGCGACGACGGCGAGCGTCGTGGACCGCAGTGCGTCAGGCCGCCGAGGCATACGCATCCAGGGCAAGATAACCGGGGAACGCGATGGGCGGGGCATAGCGGGCTGCCGACGCGATCATTGCTGCGTTATCGGTACAGAGCT
>JAICGP010000295.1 GCA_025923055.1 Thermoleophilia bacterium | reverse complement strand
GGCGATCGTCCCCGTCTCCCCCACGCCCTTGACGCCGAGCGGGTTCGTGGGGCTCGGCGCGTTGACGCGGTCGAGCTCGTAGTCGATCGTCTCGGCGGCGCTCGGCACGAGGTAGGAGAGCATCGAGCCGGTCGTCAGGTTGCCGTCCTCGTCGTAGATCGCCTCCTCCCAGAGCGCCTGCGCGATGCCCTGCGTGACGCCGCCGTGCACCTGGCCGTCGACGACCATCGGGTTGATCACGTTGCCGATCTCGTCCACGGCGACGTAGCGGCGCAGGTCGACTGTGCCGATCTCCGGGTCGACCTCGACCACGGCCACGTGGGCGCCGCCGGGCCAGGAGAAGTTGGGCGGGTCGTAGACGAACGTCGCCTCGAGCCCGGGCTCGAGCCCGTCGGGGAGGTCATGCGCGGTGAACGCGTGCAGCGCCGCGTCCTGCACCGTCATCGACTTGTCCGTGCCGGCGACGGTGAACGTCCCGTTCTCGTACTGGAGGTCGTCCGGCGAGACCTCGAGCTTGTGCGCGACGACGCTGCGGGCCTTGGCGATCACCTTCTCGGCCGCGTTGTAGAGCGCGATGCCGCCCACCGCGAGACTGCGGCTTCCGTAGGTGTCGAGGCCGAGCTGCATGGAGGTCGTGTCGCCGTGGATCACCTCGACCTGGTCGATGGGGACGCCGAGGCGCTCGGCGACGATCTGCGAGAACGTCGTCACGTGCCCCTGCCCGTGCGGCGAGGTGCCGATGAACGCCTCAACGCTCCCGGTCGGGAGGCAGCGGATCGTCGCGGCGTCCCAGCCGCCGGCCGCATAGAGGATGGCGCCCAGGATGCGCGACGGCGCGAGGCCGCACATCTCCGTGTACGTCGAGAAGCCGATCCCGAGCTGCTTCGAGTCGCCTCGCTCGCGGCGCTCCGCCTGCTCGCGCCGCAGGCCTTCGTAGTCGACCATCTCGAGGGCGCGGTCGAGCGCGCCGACGAAGTCGCCCGAGTCGATCTCGAGGCCGGACGCGAGCGCCTTCGGGAACTCCGTGATGAAGTTCTTGCGGCGCAGCTCGGCCGGGTCCATGTCGAGCTTCCGCGCGAGGGCGTCCACCGTCCGCTCGATGAGGTAGGTGGCCTCCGGGCGCCCCGCGCCGCGGTAGGCGTCGGTCGGCGTGGCCGTCGTGAACGCGCCCACCACCTCGAGCGAGTACGCCTCGACGTCGTAGGGCCCGCCGTAGACCCAGCCGCCGAGGATCGGGGTCCCCGCCGTGACGAGCTGGAGGTAGGCGCCGAGCCCGACCGTCAGCTTCGCCCGGACGGCCCGGATCTTCCCGTCCTCGTCGGCGGCGAACTCCATCTGCTGCCAGTGGTCGCGCCCGTGGATCGTGGCGAGGTAGTTCTCGGAGCGCTCCTCGATCCACTTCACCGGACGGCCGACCCGCTTCGCGAGCGCGAGGGCCAGCGCCTCCTCGGCGTAGACGTTCAGCTTCGAGCCGAAGCCGCCGCCCACGTCGGGGGCGATGACGCGCAGCCGTGCCTCCGGCACGCCGAGCACGATCGCGAGCCAGAAGCGCGCGATGTGGGGAATCTGGGTCGCCGACCAGAGCGTGTACTCGTCCTGGGCGGGCAGGTGCTGCGCGAGGACGCCGCGCGGCTCGATCGCGTTGGGGATCAGGCGTTGCTGGCGGAACCGCTCCGTGACCGTGACGGGCGCGCTGCCGAAGATCCCTTCGACGTCGCCGTTCTCGAGCTTCCAGGTGAAGCAGTGGTTCGAGCCGAGGTCGTCGTGGACGACGGGCGCGTCGTCTGCCAGCGCGGCCTCCGGGTCGATCACGGCGGGGAGCGGCTCGTAGTCGACCTCGACGAGCTCGGCGGCGTCCTTCGCCTGCGCACGCGTCTCGGCGATCACGACCGCGACGCCGTCGCCCTGGTAGCGGGCCTTGTCCGTCGCGAGCGGGCGGTGCATGGGCTGCTTCGTGTCCTCGGTGACGAGCCAGACGCAGGGGAGCGTGGCCGCCCAGTCGTCGGCGAGGTCGGCGCCCGCGAACGCGGCCACGACCCCCTCGGCCTCGCGGGCCGCGGAGACGTCGACGCTGTTGATGCGGGCGTGCGCGAACGGGCTCCGGACGACGGAGGCCCAGACCATGCCCGGGAGGGTGAGGTCGTCGATGTAGCGCGACTGACCCGTGAGGAGCTTCGCGTCCTCCTTGCGGGGAACGGGCTTCCCGATGTAGGTGCCGGCTGCTTCCTCGGTGACTGCCATCTCCCCTCCTCCCTACGCGGCGGCCGCTTTGACGGCCTTGACGATGTTTTGGTAGCCCGTGCAGCGGCAGAGGTTGCCCTCGAGCGCGTGGCGGATCTCGTCGTCGCTCGGGCTCGGGTTCTCGGCGAGGAGGCTCACCGTCGCGAGCACCATCCCGGGCGTGCAGTAGCCGCACTGGAGCCCGTGCTGCTCGTGGAAGGCCTGCTGCACGGGATGGAGCTGCCCGTCCGTCGCCAGGCCCTCGATCGTCGTCACCTCGCGGCCGTCGGCCTGCACGGCGAGCACGGTGCAGGACTTCACCGACTCGCCGTCGAGGAGCACCGTGCACGAGCCGCAGGAGGACGTGTCGCAGCCGACG
>JAICGP010000294.1 GCA_025923055.1 Thermoleophilia bacterium | reverse complement strand
CCGGACGTGGGCTGGCTCTGGAGCGCGCTCCGCCAGGGGGTCATCCTCCTCGAGCAGGCGACCGAGGTGCGCAAACGCTGGCTCATCTCGGACTTCATCCGCGGGGAGCTCCAGGGGGCCTACTGGGGCATCGCCTCGAAGCCCTCGAGCTACGGCCACGAGCCGCCTCCCGTCGCCTACTCCTCCGAGCTGATCCGCGACTTCATCGCGCCCATCCGGATCGATCTCGACGTCTTCTCGCCCGGGGAGATCGCCGTCCTCGAGAACCACGGCTACCTGATGGCCGAGATCGCGCTCCACCAGCACGGCCGCGTGCTCCTCGACGTCGACTGGAACGAGGCGGAGGTGCCCCACCCGGCCTGGATGGAGGAGGCGCGGGCGGCGAACGCCCTGCGCGACAGCCACAGGACGAGGATGTTCTTCCGGCCGCGCGTGCAGCCGTAGGCGCTCAGTACAGCTTCTCGCCGCGCTCGAGCATGCCGACGAACTTCGCCAGGCGCCGTTCGCGGGTCTCAGGCTTCTTGGCGTCCTCGAGCTGGTAGACGATCGCGTACCGGTTCGCCTTGTTCAGGCCCGCCCAGAACTGGGCGGCCCGCGGGCTGGCGTCGAGGGCCTCCTGGAGGTCGGGCGGCACCTCGACGGTGCTCGGCGAGGCGTACGCCGCCTCCCAGCGGCCGTCCGCCTTGGCGAGGTCGACCTCCGCGAGGCCCGCCGGCTTCAGGCGCCCGGCCTTCGTGAGCTCCTCGATCTTGTCGCGGTTGATCCGCGACCACTTGCTGCGCGAGCGGCGAGGCGTGAACTTCTGCACGTAGAAGCGCTCGTCGAGCGACTTCATCTGGCTGTCGATCCAGCCGTAGCAGAGGGCGACCTCGACGGCCTCCGGGTAGGCGACGCTCGCGACGCCGGAGCCCTTCTTGGCGAACTTGATCCAGACGCCGTCCGAGGCGGCGTGCTCGCGCTCGAGCCAGTCCTCCCACGCCTCCGCGGACGCGAAGGCGAGAACGGGCTTCCCGTCCTTCCCGGTCTCCACCGCCCTACGCGTTCCCGGTGGCGCGGTCGGCGAAGCGGTCGGCGAGGGCTGCGATCGTCAGCGAAGGGTTGGGGCCGACGGGGCCCGGCATCACGGATCCGTCCGCGATCGTGAAGCCGGGATACCCGAAGACCTCGCCGTAGGAATCGACGACCCCTTCCTCCGCGCTCCGGCCCAGAGGACAGCCGCCGAGCGGGTGCACCGTGACGAGCCGTCCGAGGTACCAGGTCGGGTTCTCTTGGAACTCAGCGCCGAGCGCGTCCGCGATCTCCTCGGAGAAGTCGCGCAGCCGGTCGAAGAACGGCCCCGACTTGCCCTTGACCCAGTCGACGTCGAGCTTCCCGTCGACGAGCATCATGCGGCCGTCGGGAACGTCGCGGCCCATGCCGAGCAGCGGCACGGAGCCGGCCGAGGCGCGCGTGTCCGAGAGCAGCTCCGAGACCTCGGCGGAGAGGTCCACGTCCGGCCGCCGGCGGAGCAGGCTGAGAACGATCCGGGCCGCGATGCGGCGCCACCGCCACAGCGCGCCCGGCCCCTGCGTCGCCTGCACGATCCAGCTCATGAACAGCGGGTAGCCGGCGTCCTCGACGTAGAAGCCGCGGCCCTCGCCGCCGTCGACGGCGTCGGGCACCCGGATGGCGCTCGTGATCACCGGCCCGTACTCGGCGTCGAGCGCCCGCGGCGACCCGTCCGGGTGCTTCGCCTTCAGCGCGAAGGTGAGCAGGTCGCCGTTGCCGCCGAACCGAGTGCCCAGCCGGGCGCTCAGCCCCGGGAAGGCGTCGCGGCTGCGCAGGAGGAGGTACGTCGAGCCGAGCGTCCCGGCCGCGAGGACGAGGCGGTCGCAGGTCAGCTCGCGCTCCGGCCGCACCGACGGGTCGCGCGTGTCGAGCTTTCGGCCCTCGTCCTCCGGATCGTGCTCGACGTAGCGCACCACGTACCCGCCGCCTTCCCGGGGCGCGAAGGAGCGGACCTCGCAGAGCGTCCGGATGTCGGCTCCGTGGCGCTCGGCGGCCGACAGGTAGTTGAAGTCGAGCGTGTTCTTGGAGCCGTAGTTGCAGCCGATGTCGCACTCGCCTACGAGCCGGCACGTGAACCGCTGCGCCCCGTGGAGGTTCGGATGCTCCTCCCGGATCGGCTCCCCGACGGCGGGCTCCGCGCCGTCGTTCGCGAACGTGACGGCGAGCGGCGGCAGCGTCCACTCGCGTCCGAGCCTCTCAGCAGCCTGCTGGAAGGCGGCGGTCTTCGGCGTCCCGGAGAACGGCGGCCGGTCGAAGGGGTACCGCTGGGCGCTCAGCATCCGCTCCACTCGGTCGTAGTGCGGGTCGAGGTCCGCCCGGCTCACCGCCCAGTGCTCGTAGCCGCCGTCGGCGAGGTCCTCCTGCACGAACCAGCGCTCGTCCTTGCGGAGGAGCACGTTCGCGTAGATGAGCGAGCCGCCGCCGAGACCGCTCGAGACGAGGGCGCCGAGGCCGCGGAAGCTCCAGAGGCTGAACATGCCGTACAGGCCCTCGCTCGGGTCCCAGAACGCGCGCGCGAGCTGCCGGGGGCTGCGCGGGAACGAGCCCGGCGG
>JAICGP010000293.1 GCA_025923055.1 Thermoleophilia bacterium | reverse complement strand
CTGCTCCCCGACGCAGATGTAGAAGGCGAGCAGGATCGCCGCCGGCGCGTTGATCGTCATCGAGGTGGAGACCTCGGCGAGCGGGATCCCGGCGAAGAGGTGCTCCATGTCCTCGAGCGAGTCGACCGCGACGCCCTCGCGACCGACCTCGCCGAGCGACTTCGGATGGTCGGAGTCGTAGCCCATCAGCGAGGGCATGTCGAACGCGGTGGAGAGGCCCGTCTGCCCGTGCTCGAGGAGGTAGCGGAAGCGGACGTTCGTCTCCTCGGCGGTGCCGAACCCGGCGAACTGCCGCATCGTCCAGAGCCGCCCTCGGTACATCGAGGGGTAGACGCCGCGGGTATACGGATAGACGCCCGGGTAGCCGAGGTCGCGCTCGTAGTCGATCTCGACGGTGTCGGGCGTGGAGAGCGGCTCGACCGGAAGCCCCGAGAGCGTCGTGAAGAGGGCGTCGCGCTCTGGCTTCGCCTCGTAGAGCTCGCGACGCCACTCCCCCGTGCCGTCGAGCCGCCGGCCGTCCTCGGTCGTGGCCATCTGCGGCCCATTCTACGCGCGCGCGGCCTCTCCCTCGGGCGGGGCGGCGAGGGCGGGTTCTCCCGCACGGGCGGCTGGACGTCACCCGATCCGGGGATTTCCGGCCCCGTCATCCCGTTTTCATACCGTTTTGCGCCCCCGCGGCCACTTCGGGGGTCGATTGCTGCGACTAGATCGCGCGCGCCCGCGCCCGAGGAGCACGAATGACGATGATCCCTCCACTGCGGCCCCCGGAGGACTGCCCGGCAGACGCCGAGCGCGCCGACGTGCTCCGCCGCGCCGCCCCGGTGCGAGCCGCGGCGCTGACCGCGGCCGTGGCCGCAGCCTTCCTCGCCGTCGTCGCCCTCGTCGGGCTCGGGCGCATCGACGCCGGCACCGTCCCCGGCTTCCTCGACGAGGCGCTGGGGCCCGAGCGCTCGGGGGCGCCGCTGGAGCGGACGCCCGCGCCCGGCGTCGGCGTCCGCATCAACTCCGACGGCTACACGCTGACCCGCTGGGGCGCATCGGTCTCGGTCGCCGCCGAGGACGTGGGCGGCGCCGAGTGGCGGCGCCACGTGCACGGCGTCACGCGCCCCACGGAGTTCGGCGCCGAGACGATCGTCGTCGGCAGGTCGAAGACGGAGGTGTTCCACACGGTCAACACGCGCCAGGGCCTGCGCACGTGGCGCTGGAAGCTCGGGACGCGGCTCGTCCCGCGGCTCGGCCGCGACGGCTCGATCGCCTTCCTCGATCCCGCGCGCCGCCTCGTCACCGGCCTCGCCATCGACCCCGTGCGGATCCTCGACGAGACGGGCGCCGACGTGACGCCTGCGGGACTGCGCTGGCGCCTCGAGGAGGAGGACTCGAGCTGGTGGCTGACCCTCGAGCTCGACGACCGCGACCTCCCGCTCCCGTACGTCGTCGACCCGGCGGTGACGCACCGAAACGCGCAGACCGCCGTGCAGCCGGGCGGCACCTCCCTCGTCATCGCGGTGCCCGCCGGCGTGCAGCAGAACGACCTCCTCGTCGCCCACGTGGCGCGCGAGAGCAACGCGGCGTTCTCCGCGCCGGCCGGCTGGACGCTCGCCGGCGGGACGAACACCGGCAACTTCCTCCGCCAGGAGACGTACTACCGGATCGCGACCGGATCCGAGCCCGCCTCCTACACGTGGACGTGGAGCGGCACCCAGGCAGGCGCGGGCGGGATGAGCGCCTACTACGGCGTCAAGTCGACCGACCCGCTCGACGCCGTCGGCACGCCGGCGACCGGGAACAGCGCCACCGTCACGGCGCCGGGGCTCACCACGACGACCGCCGACGCGCTCGTCCTCGCCTTCTTCTCGCGGAACGGAAACGTGACCTTCTCGACCGCCGCGGGGATGAGCGAGCGCTACGACGTCGCGACTCCGGGCGCGGCTGCCGCGGCGACGGACGACATGACGCAGGCGACGGCGGGACCCACGGGAGACAAGACCTCGACCGCCTCGGCCTCGGGCCGCAACATCGGCCACCAGGTCTCGTTCAAGGTGGACGACGTCGCGCCCACGGCGCTCCAGGCGAATCCGGGGTCGCCGCTCGCGGGCACGGTGGCGCTCGGAGCGTCGGCCGGCGACCTCGACTCCGCTGTCGCGCAGGTGCAGTTCCAGCGCTCGCCCGCCGGCGCCGGCACCTGGACGAACCTCGGCGCGCCGGACACGACGTCCCCGTACTCGGTCTCCTTCGACACCACGAGCGTCGTCGACGGCCTCTACGACCTCCGCGCCGTCGCCACGGACGTGGCGGGCAACACGGGCACCTCGGCGGCGGTCACCGACCGGCGGATCGACAACACCGCTCCGAGCTCGACCACGACGTTCCCGACGGCCTCGGCGACCTACAACGCCTCCGCGTGGGACGCGGGCTGCCCGGCGGCCGGGCTCTGCGGGACCTACACCGACTCCGGCTCCGGGGTCGCGGCCGTCGAGGTCTCCATCCGCCGCGGCAGCGGCAACTACTGGGACGGCAGCGGCTTCACCAGCGCGAGCGAGGTCTGGAACACGGCCACCCTCGCCGCCGGCGACTGGACCTACGCCCTCGGCTCCTCCGACTTCCCCGCCGACGGCG
>JAICGP010000292.1 GCA_025923055.1 Thermoleophilia bacterium | reverse complement strand
CGGCTGCGTGAAGCCGCTGCCCGTGACGGCCGCCGGCGAGCCGGCGCTCTGGAACGCCTTCTCGGGCCGCTGGGGCGCGCAGCGGTGCATCCTCGCGGGCGCCTACTGCGACCTCTCCGGCGCCCCGCGCGGACCGTCGCACCAGCGCCGCTACCGCGACCCGTCCGGTGACGAGGGCTAGGGAGCGCGGGCGGGGTCGCCGTATGTGTGCCAGCGCTCGATCTCGGCGAGGACGGTGACGCCGCGGTACTCGCGGTCGTCGTAGGGCTCGCCCCAGTAGCGCCGCGCCAGAGCGTCGATGTCGGCCAGCCCCTCGTCGTGTCGAAACTCGACCGCGCGGCCGAGGAGCGAGAGGTGCGAGTACCAGTCGTCGGCCAGGACGGTGAGGGCCAGGCGCGGCTCCCCACGCAGATGGCGGAGGCGGTGGCTCTCCTCGTCCATGCTGACGAGGATCCGCCCGTCCGGCTCGACGCCGTACCAGCACGGCGTCGTGACGGGCGAGCCGTCCGCGCGTACCGTGCCGATCACGGCACGGCGCGGGGGCTCGAGGAACCGGACGAGCTCGGGCGGCAGCGGCGCGGCGGGCATCCGGGGTTCGTACCATCCCGCGGCCTGCGCCGCAACGGGCGGCCGCCTACGAGCCGGGGGTGTGCAGCCCGCCCTGGAGCTGGGCAACGAAGTCGGCCAGCTCGCGCTCGCGGCGGTCGAGGCGGGCGCGGAGGTCGTCGAGCTCGCGCGCGCGCCGGTCGAGCTCCTCTCGCTCGACCTCGCGGCGGACGCCGTCCTGGACGCGGCGCTCCTCGAGGTCGCGCTCGCGCGCGTCGAGCTCGCGGGAGCGCTCGTCGAGCAGCGACTCCGCCTCCGCGAAGGAGCGGTCGCGCTGGGCGACCCACTGGGTCGAGAGCGCTGCGTCGGGGTCGAGCAGGTCGCGCTGGAACTCGGCCAGGTCGCGCTCGCGGTCGGCGAGCCGGCGCTGCTCGAGGCGCAGACGGTCGCTCTTCTCCGTGAACAGCCTCTCCCGCTGCACGATCTCGGCCTCGCCCTCTCCGAGCCGGCGCAGCCGCTCCTCGAGCGCCTCGGCCTCGCCGGCGATCTCCCCAGCCCGGGCGCTGACGTCGACGAGCACGCGGTCGAAGGCGCGATCGAGCTCCTCCTGGACGGGCCGCAGCTCCTCGAGACGCTTGCGCCTCCCCTCGAGCTCGGCCTCGAGGAGGACGAGCTCCGCCGCCTCCGCGTCGAGCTCGGCGGCGCGCTCGGCCAGCACTGCGCCGCGCTCGTCGAGCTCGGCGGCGCTGCGCGCGAGGTAGCTCTCCAGCGAGCTCCTGAGCTTCTCCGTCATTCCGGACATGGGCGGTCCCGACCAGAATCGGCTGCGGGCGGCCGTTGCTGAAGGCCCGGGCGCACTGCGATCAGGCGGCGAACGCGCCGCGGGTGCCGCGCACCGCGGGCTCGAGACCGGCCGGCCGGGGCAGAAGGGCCGAGTCCTCCGCGGCCTTCCCCGCGCAGAGGCGCACGAGATCGCGGCTGGAGCGGCAGGGAGGCCGGCTCTGGAGGCCCGAGGCACGCTCGATGCGCGTGCGAAGCCCTGTGCCGAACTCGGACGGTCGTGCGGCGGCGGCGTTCATGCGGCACGCTCATCCTCGCAGCGCCGCCGCGCGGGCGTCTCCCCCGGACGGGGGACGCTAGTCGGCGGCCGCCCTGGCGGCCCGCAGGACGACCCGGCCCGCCTGCCAGAGCTTCCAGCGCCTGACGCGGTCGATCGTGTCGCAGGGGCGATGCCAGCACGTGTCCCAGCGCCACTGCACCCACGCGGCGGCCACGCCGCCTCGCGTGAGGTCGTCGTGGTCCGACTGGCCCGTGTCCTGCAGGTACGTCGCTCTGGCGCCGGCCCGCTCGGCCGCGCGCAGGAGCCGGCGGGCGGACCGGTTCGGCGAGGCCTCGAGGCCGCGCACGTGGAACGTCGTGCCGACGCCGACCATGTCGATGGAAAGCGCCAGCCGGACGCCGTCCTTCTCCGCCGCGGTGAGGCTGCGGGTGAGCCGCCGCGAGCCGAGATGCCACGACGAGCCGGTCATCATGCGCTCCTCGGCGCCGAGCGCCGCGACGAGCACGCCGTTCGTCCCGCGCAGGTTCCGCGCCACCTCGAGCATCGTGCCGACGCCCGAGGCGTTGTCGTTGGCGGCTTCCGTTCCCCGGACGCCGTCGATGTGCGCGACGACGATGACGCGGAGCCGTCCGGGCGTCCGCCCGATGATGTTGCGGGAGCGCCCGCCGTTCGGGAGCGCGAACCGCTGTCTCTCGGTCTCGTACCCGAGAGCGTTCAGGCGCGTCCGCACCATCCTGCCGGCCCGTCGCTCGTTCTCCCCGCCCGCGACCCGCGCCCCGATGTCCGCGACCTCGCGCGTCCACCGCTTCGCCTTCTTGCCCGAGAAGGCGCCGCCCGCCACCGGGGCGGCGAGCAGGACGCCGACCAGGGCGACGGCGGGGATCACCAGACGGGAGCGGCGCATCCGGCGGCATGGTAGCGCCGCCTCCCGCTGCTATCGTCGGCGGCGATGAGCGACCGGCTCGAGGGGCTCCTGCGCGCGGCGTTCCCGGACGCCCGCGAGGTCGACGTCGTCGACCGCACCGGCGGCGG
>JAICGP010000291.1 GCA_025923055.1 Thermoleophilia bacterium | reverse complement strand
GTCGTCTCGTCGCTCACGCGGCGCCTCCGACCTCGGCTAGAAGAGCTCGGACAGGTTGAGGAACGCCGGCCCGAGGATGACGATGAACATGGCCGGGAAGATGAAGAGCACCGTCGGGAAGAGCATCTTGATCGGCGCCTTCATCGCCCGCTCCTCGGCGGCGAGCTGGCGCCGGCTGCGCGTGTCGGCCGCCTGCACCTTGAGGATCCGTCCGAGCGAGATCCCGAGCTGGTCCGCCTGGATGATGGCGCGGACGAAGGCGGAGAACTCCGGCGTGCCGACGCGGTGCATCATCTTCGTGAGCGCGTTCTGGCGGCTCTCGCCGATCCGCATCTCGCCGAGCGCGAGCGCGAACTCCTCGGCCAGCGGCCCCTCCATGTGCTCGGTCAGCTTCGAGATGGCGCCGTCGAAGCCGAGCCCGGCCTCCACGGAGACCGCGAGCAGGTCGAGGGCGTCGGGCAGCTCGGCCCGCAGGATCTCCTTGCGGCTGCGCGTCTTGAACGTGAGGAAGATGTCCGGGAGCATGAAGCCGACGACGGCGAAGACGAACCCGAGGAGGAGCGCCCTCGAGGCGAGCCCGCCCGTCACGCCCGCGAACACCTGCCCGCCCAGGAAGGCGCCGACGGCGACGATCCCCTTCGTGGCGAGGAACCCGGTCGGCGACACCTTGCGGGCGAGACCGGCATTCAGGAGCTTGCGGTTGACGGACTCGACGCTCGCTCGGGGCGTGACCCGGAGGACGACGCGGGCGAGGCCGGTCGTCATGGGGACGAGGGCGCGGTCGCGGAAGGTCCCGTCGTCGAGGACGCCGGGCCGCGGGATGCGCGTCTTGCCGTAGGTCGCCGCGCGGCGGATCGACCCCGTGCGCTCGCGCGCGGGCTGCGTGGCGACGTCCATCAGGAGGAAGAAGGCGAAGGCGACGGAGCCGCCGGCGATGAGAAGCAACCAGAACATGTCAGTACCTGAAGTTGACGATCTTGCGGAGGATGAGGGACCCGACCGTCATCATCACGAGCATGAGGGCGATCAGCTTGTGGCCCGTGCCCGTGTGCCAGAGCGGGCTCATGTACTCGGAGTTGAGCAGGGTGAGCATCCCGGCGACGAAGAAGGGCAGGCCGATCAGCACGTAGGACGAGGCCCGGCCCATCGCCGTGAGTCCCTTGATCTTCTTCGCGAACTGCTGCCGGTTGCGCACCGTGTCGGCGACCATGTCGAAGAGCCCGGCGAGGCTCCCGCCGACCTGGCGCTGGATCGTCACCGCGGTGATCACGAACTCGAAGTTCTTCGAGCCGAGGCGCTGCGCCATCTCGACGAGCGCCTCGTCCATCGGCCGGCCGAGGCGGGTCTCGGTGAGCACGCGCTTCAGCTCCTTCGAAGCGGGCGGCTGCTCCTCGTCGACGACGCTCTGGAGCGACTGGCGGAAGCTGTGGCCCGCCTTGAGGCCGGCCGCCATCGTCACGAGGAGGTCAGGGAGCTGGTTCTCGAACGCCTTGACGCGCCGGCGGGCCTTCATGGAGAGGAAGCCGTACGGCAGGAATGCGCCTGCGACCATCGCGATCCCGATCAGCCACACGGGCGGCCGGAACGCCGCGGTGACGAGGCCTGCGACGAGCCCGGAGGCGAGCATGATGTAGACGAACTCCGCGGTGCGCAGCGGCAGGTCGGCGCGCTCGAGGAGCGCGTGGATGCGCTTCCAGGGCTTCAGGTTGCCGAGCGTCGCCTCGGTGGCCTGGAAGAGGGCGGATGCCATCTTCAGGCGCTCGCCGTCGGTCGTCTTCGCGGCGCGCCGCTGCTGGACGACGTGCGGATCGAGACGGCTCCTCAGCCAGGCGCCCTTCGGCGAGGCGAAGAGGAACGCGCTCGCGACGAGGACGAGGAGGCCGACGACGGCCGCGAACGCGGCCTGGCCCCAGGCGCTGCCGAAGAACTGCTCCGGCAGGCGTCCCTCGACCTGGGGCGTGCGCCGGATGACCGGCGTTCCCGGGGCCAGGAGCCTCGCGGTGGCGCTCTCGCTGCCGAGGCTCGCCTCCACGACCACCTTCTCGCCCGGCAGCGCGCCGGTCACGTACTCGAGGCGCCACGTGCGCGAGAGCTCCTCGGCGATCGTGTTGTAGACGCCGGCGAGCGCCTCGCTCGAGGCGGCTGCGTAGTACGTGCCGCCGGTCTCGGTCGCGAGCTGCCGGAGCGGCTCGGGATCGAAGAGCCTGCTCTCGATGCCGATCACGTAGACGGAGACGCCTGCGTTCTGGGCGGCGGCGATCGTCTCGGGGAGCGTGGCCTCGCTGCGCGTCTCGTTTCCGTCGGTGACGACGATGATGACCCGACCGAGGTAGCTCTCCGAGGAGAGCGAGTTGGCCGAGAGCACGACCGCGTCGAAGAGCCTCGTGCCCGTGACGTCGTCGACCGAGATCGTCCGGAGCGCCGAGTCGGCGTCGGTCGTGGACGTCTGGAACCCGGTCAGCATGACCGGCTCGGTGCCGAACGTCGCCACGGCGATCCGGTCCTCGAGCGGCTTCGCCGCGACGAAGGCGCGGGCCGCGGCCACGGCGTCCGCGAGCGGCTCGCCGTCCATGGACCTGGAGCGGTCGACGGCCAGGACGATGCTCTTCGCCCGGCCGAGGTTCGTGGCGACGACGTCGGCGACCGGCTCTCCGTTCTC
>JAICGP010000290.1 GCA_025923055.1 Thermoleophilia bacterium | reverse complement strand
GGAGGCGCGCCAGCTCGCGGACGTCGACGCGCTCACCGGCCTGCACAACCGCCGCTTCTTCTACGAGACGCTCGCACGCGAGTGCGCCCGCGCCCAGCGCTACGAGCGCCGGCTCGCGCTCGTCGTGCTCGACGTCGACGACTTCAAGGCGATCAACGATCGCCTCGGCCACCTGGCCGGCGACTCGGTGCTCGCAGCCGTCGCCGACCGGCTCCGCGGCGCCGTCCGCCGCGCTGACGTCGCCTGCCGCGTCGGCGGCGACGAGTTCGCCGTCATCCTCCCCGAGGCGGGTGAGCGCGACGCGGAGCAGCTCTACCGGAGGATCCAGTTCGCGGTCGGCTCGGGCTCGGCCGGGCCGGCCGAGCGGATCCGGATGTCGGCCGGCATCGCGGAGCTCCGGCCGGAGGACGACCCGGTCTCGTTCTTCCAGCGCGCCGACGACGCGCTCTACCGGGCGAAGGAGGACGGCAAGGGCCAGGTCCGCCGCGCGGACGGGACGGCGGCGGGCTAGGGCCTCAGGGCGGCGCTAGAGCCGCTGGCCGACGCGGATTGCCTCCTGCTCGCGGCGGCGGACGAGGTTCCGCACGTCCTCGAGGAAGCGAGCGCAGTCGGACTCGAGCTCGACGGAGAGGAAGTGGCCCGGCGGCGCATGCTGGGCCTGGTCGACAGGTTGCTGACGCTCGTGCTCGTGCGGTCCAGCCACGTTCCTCCCCACCTTCCTGTGGATCCTGTGGATAACCAGTCGCGGGTGCGCCTGCCGCCGAGTTATTCGGGCCGCCACCCGCCGGGGGCGCCGCGACGAGGGCCAGTCTACGCCTCGGAGGTTCGCAGGTGGATCCCCCCTTCGAGGGATGCCCGGGGAAGTCCTCGCAAAGAGCGGGAAAAACGGAGGGCGCCTCGTGGGCGCCCTCCGTCGTCCCGTTCTCGGAAGCGTCAGCTCTCCTCGTCGAGCGGCGAGTCGACCTCCGGGACCTCCTCCGCCTCGAGGCCGTCGTGGCCCTCGGAGCCGCCCCCGTCCGGCTCGCCGCCGAACGTCATGTCCATGAGGCCGAGGGACTCGCCGTCCGACCCGATCTCCTCGAGCGCCGCCAGCAGCTGCTCCTCGGTCTCGGGGCGGGCGTACGCGGCCGCGGGCACCTTCTCGCTCGGGATGATCTCGACGTTGCGGTACCGCTTGAGGCCGGTCGCCGCCGGGATGAGCTTCCCGATGATGACGTTCTCCTTGAGGCCGAGCAGCCGGTCGACCTTGCCCTCGATGGACGCGTCGGTCAGTACCTTCGTGGTCTCCTGGAAGGAGGCCGCCGAGAGGAACGACTCGGTCGCCAGGGAGGCCTTCGTGATGCCGAGGATGAGCGGCTCGAACGTCGCCTGCTCCTTCTTCTCGCCCTTCACGCGCAGGTTCTCCCGCTCGAGGACCGACTTGTCGACGAGCTGGCCGGGCAGCAGGTCGGTGTCGCCCGCGTTCTCGACCCGCACCTTCTTCAGCATCTGCCGGACGATCAGCTCGATGTGCTTGTCGTGGATGTCGACGCCCTGCGACTTGTAGACGTTCTGCACCTCGCCGACGAGGTAGACCTCCGTGGGGGTCGAGCCCCTCCCCGCCTTCGAGTGCAGCGCGAGGATGTCGGCCGGGGCGAGCGAGCCCTCGTCGAGCGGATCGCCCGCCTCGACGACCTGGCCGTCGGCGACCAGGAGCCGCGTCCGCCGCGGCAGCTGGTAGTCCTTCGGCTGGAGCGGCTCGCCGTCCTCGTCGACGCCGTCCGGGTGGACGGTGACGCGCGGTCCGCGGTCGGTGTCCTCGATCTCGACGCGGCCGGGCGTCTGGGCGAGCGTCGCCGCGCCCTTCGGGTTGCGCGCCTCGAAGATCTCGACGACGCGCGGGAGGCCGTGCGTGATGTCGGCGCCGGCGACGCCGCCGGTATGGAAGGTCCGCATCGTCAGCTGCGTGCCCGGCTCACCGATCGACTGGGCGGCGATGATGCCGACCGCGTCGCCGATCTCGCACATGTGGCCGGTGGCGAGGAACGTGCCATAGCACGCGCGGCACACGCCGTACTCGCTGCGGCACTTGAGCACGCTCCGCACCGGGACGCGGAAGCCCTCGGCGTGGTCCTCGAGCTCGGCCGCGACCTCGCGCAGCTTCGGGTACGTGATCTCCTCGTTCTTGGCGAGGAGGACCGTCTTCCCCGGCTTGCCGTCCTTGAGCGGCTTGCGCACCTCGACGGCCGCGACGCGGCCGGCAAGCGAGCGGTTCAGCCCCTCGGCGACGAGGACGGGCAGCTCGATGCACTCCTTCGTGCCGCAGTCCTCGTCGCGGACGATGACGTCCTGGGACACGTCCACGAGCCGCCGCGTGAGGTAGCCCGAGTCGGCCGTGCGGAGCGCGGTGTCGGCGAGGCCCTTACGGGCGCCGTGCGTCGAGATGAAGTACTCGAGGACGGTGAGGCCCTCCATGAAGTTCGCCTTGATCGGAAGCTCCATGATCTCGCCCTTCGGGTTCGCCATCAGGCCGCGCATGCCGGCGAGCTGGCGGATCTGCTTGAAGGACCCGCGGGCGCCCGAGTTGGCCATCATGTAGATCGGGTTCAGCTCGTAGAGCGTCGCCTCCATGGCGTCGGCCACCTTGTCGGTCGCCTCCGTCCAGATGCCGACGACCGCCTCGTGGCGCTCGTCCTCGGTG
>JAICGP010000289.1 GCA_025923055.1 Thermoleophilia bacterium | reverse complement strand
GAGGTCCCAGCTCTCCCCTACGACTACGCCGCGCTCGAGCCGCACATCGACGAGCAGACGATGCGGATCCACCACGACAAGCACCACCAGGCCTACGTGGACAAGGTCAACGCCGCGCTCGAGGGGACGGAGTGGGCCGACAGGCCGATCGAGGAGGTCCTGACGAGCCTCGACCGCATCCCCGACGACAAGCGCGCCACCGTCCGCAACAACGGCGGCGGCCACCTGAACCACGCGCTCTTCTGGGAGAGCATGGGCCCCGACGGCGGCGGCTCACCGTCGGGCGACCTCGCCGCCGCGATCGACGACGCCTTCGGCTCGTTCTCCGACTTCCAGACGGCGATGAAGGAGGCGGGAGTCAACCAGTTCGGCTCCGGCTGGGCGTGGCTCGTTCGCGACGGCGGCGGGCTCGCGGTCGTCTCGACGCCCAACCAGGACAATCCGGTCTCGGACGGCAAGACCCCGCTCCTGGGCGTCGACGTCTGGGAGCACGCCTACTACCTCCGCTACCAGAACCGGCGCCCCGACTACATCGACGCGTGGTGGAACACGGTCGCCTGGGAGAAGGTCGCCGAGCGCTTCGCGGGAGGCTAGCGCCGTGGCCGCCTGGAAGCTGGCGCTCCTCGCGATGAAGGTGCAGCGGACGTGGAGGCGCCTCCCGCCCGAGCGGCGGAAGCAGCTGCTCGACGCAGCTCAGACGACGGCGCGCAAGCACGGCCCCGTGGTCGCGAAGACCGTGCGGGACCAGGGCCCCGTCGTGGCCAAGCGGGTCGCCGAGCGCGTCCGCAAGCGTCCCTAGGGCCGGTGCGCGACAGCATCACGATCGGCCGCATCGCCGGCATCAGCGTCGGCATCAACTGGAGCTGGCTGATCGTGTTCGCGCTGATCGCGTGGACGCTCGCGGCGAGCATCTTCCCGTCGACGAACCCCGGGCTCGGCGACGGCGCCTACGTGGCGATGGCGCTCGTCGCCGCCGTGCTCTTCTTCACGTCGCTGCTTCTCCACGAGTACGGCCACGCCCTGCAGGCGCGCCGGGACGGCATGGAGATCGAGGGGATCACGCTCTGGCTGTTCGGCGGGGTCGCGAAGTTCAAGGGCATGTTCCCGAGCGCCGGCGCGGAGTTCCGCATCGCCGTCGCCGGCCCGCTCGTCTCGCTCTTCCTCGGGCTCCTGTTCCTGGGCATCCCGATAGTCCTCGGGCTTCCAGCCGCCGTCGACGGCGTGCTCTTCTGGCTCGGTTACATCAACCTCGCCCTGCTCGTCTTCAACCTCCTGCCCGCGCTGCCCCTCGACGGCGGCCGCATCCTCCGCGCGCTCCTCTGGTACGCGCGCGGCGAGTTCGCCTCGGCCACGCACCTGGCCGCGCTGATCGGGCGGGGCTTCGGCTACGCCTTCGTGGTGGCCGGCGTCGCCGCCCTCGTCTTCCTGAACCCCGTCACCGGCATCTGGCTCGCCTTCGTCGGCTGGTTCCTGCTCCAGGCGGCGGGGGCCGAGGACCGCTACGTCGCCGCACGCCAGGCGCTCCGGGGGCTTCGGGTCCGGGACGTGATGGCACGCGACCCCGTGACGACGCCGTCCGACCTGACGCTCGGCGAGTTCCTGGACGAGGTCGTCGTCAGCCGCCCGTTCACGACCTACCCCGTCACGGAGGACGGCGACGCGGTCGGTCTGCTCCGCTTCCGCAGCGTCGCCGAGGTGCCCCGCGGCGACTGGGACCGGCGCACCGTGCGCGAGACCATGATCCCGCGCGAGGACGTGCCCGTGGTCGCGGAGGACGAGGAGCTCGTGGACGCCGCGGGCGAGCTTTCGGAGAGCCCCGTGAACCGGGCCCTCGTCCTCGACGGCGACCGGCTCGTCGGGCTCCTCTCCGTGACGGACGTCGCCCGCGCGCTCGAGATGCGGGGCGCGGGCCGGCGGCCTCGCGGGGCTCAGGCCGCCTGAAGCCGTCTAGCGGTAGCGGTAGACGATCCGGCCGCGCGTCAGGTCGTACGGCGAGAGCTCGACCTTGACCCGGTCGCCCAGGAAGATCCTGATCCGGTAGCGCCTCATCTTCCCGGCCGTATAGCCGAGCGTCTCGTGGCCGTTGTCGAGCTTGATCCGGAACATCCGGTTGCGGAGGGCCTCGACCACCTCGCCCTCCAGCTCGAGCTTCTCTTCCTTCTCGGCGATGACGTCCTCCTTCCGGTTGCCGGTCGCGGGCCGCGCGCGGCGCGCGGCCGCGACCGGAACGATCCTGCCTAGGCGATCGGGGCGACCTGGGTCGCCTCGGGGCCCTTCTCGCCCTCGCGCGCCTCGTACTCGACGCGCGCGCCTTCGACGAGGCTCTTGAAGCCCTCGCCGGCGATGTTGGAGTGGTGCACGAACAGATCCTTCGTGCCTTCGTCAGGGGTGATGAACCCGTACCCCTTGCTGTCGTTGAACCACTTCACGGTTCCGCTGGCCATAGAAAACACCTCCCTTACTCATCACTCACGAACGGGTAAGGAAGGCGCAACGCGCGAACCGGACTCGCTCTGGTTACCGCGCGCAGCGTAGCAGCCGCCCGCCTCGTCCGTGAACGTCGAGGGTGGCGGAGGGGACTCGAACCCCCGACCACCGGGACCACAACCCGGGGCTCTACCAGCTGAGCTACCGCCACCGCGCCCGTAGACGAGTGTAGCGGGAGGCGGTGCTACGTTGCGTGCG
>JAICGP010000288.1 GCA_025923055.1 Thermoleophilia bacterium | reverse complement strand
CGCGAAGATGTCCGCGAAGTCGTTCCCGAGCTCGAGCGCCAGGTCGAACGCGAGGCGCCGCCGCGAGTGGTTCTGGACGACGATGTGCTCCTGCATCGAGTCGCCGACGAAGCGCTCGCGGCCGATCGAGATCTCGTCGTGAGCGAGGTCGCCCACGACCGGGTTGCGGAGGAAGAAGGCGGCCGAGTAGTACTCGACCTTGCGCGACGCGAGCACGAGCGGGGTGGCCCCGTTGATCTTGAGCGCCCAGCGCGAGAGGAAGCGCGTGTCGCGCGCGAAGAAGCCCATCGTCGGCTCGGAGATGTCCCCGAGCTCGTCCGAGACGCAGAAGGTCGAGCCCTCGAGGATGGTCAGCGCCACGGGCTAGCTGCGGCGGACGATCGCGTCCTGGCTCGCCTGCTGGAGCGGCTTCACGACGATCTCGTCGATGTTCACGTGCGGCGGCCGCGTCACGGCCCAGAGGATGCAGTCGGCCACGTCGTCGGGCGTCAGGTAGTCGACGCCGCGGTAGACGCCCGCCTTCTTCTCGGGATCGCCCGCGAAGCGGACGTCGGAGAACTCGGTGTCGCCGACCATGCCGGGGTCGACGGTCGTCACGCGGATCCGTCCGACGAGCTCCTTGCGCAGGACGTACGTGAGGGCGCGCACCGCCGTCTTCGTGCCGACGTACATGCCTCCCGCGACGTAGGCCTCGCGCCCCGCCCACGAACCGAGGTTCACGACGTGGCCCCGCCCGTCCTCCATGTGCGGGAGGACGAGGCGCGTGATGCGGACGAGGCCGGCGACGTTCGTCTCCCACATGACGCGGTCGTCCTCGTCGGAGCCCTCGGCGATCTCGGTGCGCCCGAGCGCGAGGCCCGCGTTGTTGACGAGCACGTCGACGCGGCCCAGCTCGGCCGCAGCGCGCTCGACGAACGCCGTCGAGCTCGCGCCGTCGGTGACGTCGAGGGTGGCGTAGACGTGGCGGTCGCCGAGCTCGCGCGCGACCTCCTCCAGGCGCTCCTTCCGGCGGGCGCCGAGCGCGAGGCGCGCTCCTTCCGCGGCGAGCGCCCTGGCGGTCGTGAGGCCGATCCCGCTCGAGGCTCCGGTGACGATGGCCGTCCTTCCCTCCAGCGCGGGCATCAGTGCCCCTTCAGGTAACGGCAGAAGTAGGCGTTCATTGCCTGCAGGGGCACGAGGGAGAAGACTATGCCGAGGAGGCGACCGACGCGTCCACGAGGTCGCTCAGGCTGCCGCCGTGCCGCCCGTGGGCGAGGCCGACGAGGTAGCAGAGGAGCGGAGCGTTCACCCGCTCCCCGCTCTCGTGTGCGGCGATCCGGGCGAGCTCGAGCAGCTCGTCCACCTCCGCCTGCGTCAGGTCGTAGCGCGCGGGCTCGTCGCCGACCTCGGCGGCGAGCTTCGCACGCGCGTCCTCCAGCCACGCGTCCATGGGGGCAGCTTAGACTCCGCCGCGATGAAGGTCGGGGTCGCCAAGGAGTCCGTGCCGGGCGAGACCCGGGTGGCCGTCGTCCCGGACACCGTGCGCCGGCTGGCCGACGAGGGCGTGGAGATCCTCGTCGAGCAGCGCGCCGGCGAGGCTGCCACGTTCGCCGACGAGGCGTACGCGCAGGCGGGCGCGACCGTCGTCCCGCCCGACGACCTGTACGGGAGGGCCGAGGTCGTCTGCAAGGTGCGCGGGCCCTCTCCGGAGGAGCTCGGCCGCCTCCGCGAGGGGCAGGCTCTCGTCGCCCTGCTCCAGCCGGCGACGGCGCCGGAGCTCCTCGCCGAGCTGGCACGGCGCGGGGTAACGGCCTTCTCGATGGACGCGATCCCGCGCGTCACGCGGGCGCAGCCCATGGACGCGCTCTCGTCGCAGAGCACCGTCTCGGGCTACAAGGCGGCCCTCCTCGCTGCCGAGCACCTCGGCAAGTTCTTCCCCATGCTCACCACCGCCGCGGGGACGATCCCCCCTGCGAAGGTGCTCGTCCTCGGCGCCGGAGTCGCCGGCCTCCAGGCGATCGCGACGGCCCGCCGCCTGGGGGCGGTCGTCTCGGCCTTCGACGTCCGGCCGGTGGTGAAGGAGCAGGTCGAGAGCCTCGGCGCCTCATTCCTCGAGCTCGACGTCGAGGGGGCGGAGGGCATGGGCGGCTACGCCGTGGCGCTCGCCGAGGACCAGCACGCGCGCGAGCAGGAGCTGATCGCGCGCCACGCCGCCGAGTCGGACGCCGTGATCACGACCGCGCTCGTCCCTGGACGTCCGGCGCCCGAGCTGATCACCGAGGAGGGCGTGCGCGGCATGCGTGCGGGCTCCGTGATCGTCGACGTGGCGGCCGAGGCGGGCGGCAACTGCGCCGCCACGAAGCCGGGCGAGACGATCGTGCACGACGGCGTCACCATCGTCGGGCTGACCAACCTCCCGGCGACGATGCCCGTGCACGCGAGCCAGATGTACTCGCGCAACGTGCAGGCGTTCCTCTCCCTGCTCGTCCGGGACGGCGCGCTGGCTCTCGACTTCGAGGACGAGATCGTGCGCGAGACGTGCGTCGTCCACGACGGCCGCGTCACGAAGGAGGCCGCGCGGTGAGCGCGACGCTGCTCACGAGCATCACCGTCTTCGTCCTCGCCGTCTTCCTCGGGTTCGAGCTCATCTCTCGCGTTCCGACGCTGCTCCACACGCCGCTCATGTCGGGGACGAACGCGATCCACGGAATCATCCT
>JAICGP010000287.1 GCA_025923055.1 Thermoleophilia bacterium | reverse complement strand
GACGTGAGCACGGCCGTGCCGGCGTCGTCCTCGACGCCTCCGACGAAGGACCTGTCGATCTTGAGCATGCTCACCCGCATCTGGTTCAGCCGGCTGAGGGACGAGTGGCCGCTGCCGAAGTCGTCGATGGCGAGCCTGAGGCCGCGCTCGTGCAGCTCCGCGAGCACGAACTCCATGTTGCGGCGCGCGTCGACCGCGAAGGCCGACTCGGTGATCTCGATCATGAGCCGGTCGGGGTTGAGGCCGAAGGTCTCGATCGTGGCGAGCACGTGCCGCATCGCGGTCGGCTGCCAGAACGAGGGCGGCAGGTTCACGGAGACGTAGAGGTCGAGGCCGCCGTCGCGCCAGCGCGTCGCCTGCCGGCACGCCTCGGCCACGACCCAGTCGCTGAGGCGCCCCATGAGGCCCATGCGCTCGGCGAGGGGCAGGAAGTCGCCCGGCGGGACGAGCCGGTCGCCGTCGTGCCAGCGGATCAGCGCCTCGACGCCGACGATCTCGGCCGAGTCGAGGCGGACGAGCGGCTGGAAGTGGAGGACGAGGCCGTCCTCCCGGTCGAGCGCGCCCCGCAGGCGCCCTGCCATGGAGAGCTGGGCGAGCGCGTTGTCGCCGTCGACGGCGTACACCTGGTAGCGGTCGCGGCCCTCGTCCTTCGCCCGGTACATGGCGGCGTCCGCGTGCTTGAGGAGTGTCTGCGCGTTCTCGGCGTCGAGCGGGTAGAGGCTGATCCCGACGCTCGCGCTGACGACGATCTCGACGCCGGAGATCTCGAACGGCGCGCGCAGGGCGCGGCGGATCCGGCGGGCGACGGCCTCGGCGGCGTACCGGGCTCCGGCCACGTCCGGCTCTTCGCCGTCCTTCGCGCGGGCCGAGACGAGGAGCAGGAACTCGTCGCCGCCGTGCCGGGCGACCACCTCCTCGGCGCGGGTGGCGCGGCGAAGGCGCTCCGCGACCGCGCGCAGGAGCTCGTCGCCGGCCGTGTGCCCGAAGCTGTCGTTCACGAGCTTGAAGTCGTCGAGGTCGACGAAGAGGACGGCGACCGCCTGGCCGGCCGAGTCCGCGGCGAGCGTCTCCTCGAGCCGCTCCTCGAACGCGATCCGGTTGGGCAGGCCGGTGAGCGGGTCGTGGTAGGCGATGTGGCGGAGCTGGCGCTGCGCCTCGGCGAGCTCCTCCGTGGCGCGCTTGCGGTCCGTGATGTCGACGACGATCCCATCGACGAGCAACCGGCCGTCGTCCGTCCGCCGCGGGTGCATCCGGTCCCACACCCAGCGCGTGCGCCCGTCGTAGCCGACGAGCCGGTACTCGATCTCGAAGGGCTCGCCGCGCTCGATCCACTCGTAGGCGGCGTCGTAGCCGGCGCGGTCGTCCTCGTGGACGGCGTCCTCCCACGCCTCCTCGGGCGTGCGGTCGGGCGGCAGCGGGCCGAGGAGGCTCTCGAGGCCGGCGCCGATGAAGGTGTTGCAGACGTAGTCGCCGTTCGGCTGCGTCTCCATCTCGTAGAGGTGGATGGCGACCGTCCCGGCGACGCGGTGGAGGACGTCGCTCGTGGCGAGCGCCTCGGCCAACGCGCGATGGTTGTCGTCTGCGGCAGTCATGAATGGCTTGGGCCGAGCCTGCCCAGCCTCCATCGGCAGCGAGCGCCTCGAAGTGAACCCCCCGTACCATCCCGTCGTGCGCCCCCGGCCGCACCGGCTCGAGCGCCTCCCGGAGCAGTACTTCACCGGCCTGCTCGCGCGCGTCGCCGCCGCCGCCGCCGAGGAGGGCGAGGAGGTGGTCGACCTGGGGCGCGGGAACCCCGACGTGCCGCCGCCGCCGCACGTCGTCGAGGCGCTCGCCGAGGCGGCCCGGGATCCCTCCGCGCACGGCTACCCGCCCTTCCGCGGCATCCCCGAGCTGCGCGAGGCGCTCGCCGCCCGCTACCGCGACGTCTACGGCGTCGAGGTCGACCCGCAGGCGGAGATCGCCGTCGTCCCGGGGACGAAGACGGCGATCGTCGAGCTGGCGCTCTGCCTCGCCGAGCGCGGCGACTCGATCCTGCTCCCCGACCCGGGCTACCCCGACTACACCTCGGGCGTCGCGCTTGCCGGCGCGCGCGAGCTGCGGCTGCCGCTCGACCCGGAGGCCGGCTTCTCCCCGCACTTCGCAGCCGCCCCGCGCGACGCCGTGGCGGCGGTCTACCTCAACTACCCCTCGAACCCGTGCGCGGCCTCGGCGCCGCCCGGCGTCTTCGCCGCCGCCGTCGCCTACGCGCGCGAGACCGGCGCGGCCGTCGTCCACGACTTCGCCTACGGCGACCTCGTCTTCGACGGCCTCCGTCCGCGGAGCTTCCTCGCCGAGCCGGGCGCGGCCGAGGCCGGCGTCGAGCTCTTCTCCATGTCGAAGAGCTACGGCATGGCGGGCTGGCGGCTCGGCTTCGTGGTCGGCAACGCGGAGATCGTGGAGCGGGTCAACCTCCTGCAGGACCACGCGCGGGCGGGCGTCTTCCGGCCGGTGCAGGAGGCGGCCGTCGCCGCGCTCACCGGGCCGCAGGAGACCGTGGAGGAGCGGCGCGCGCTCTACGAGCGCCGTCGCGACCGCGTCGTGGGCGCCCTGCCGGGCGCGCGCTCGGACTCGACGTTCTACGTCTGGTGGCGTCTCCCGGGCGGCCTCACGCCCGAGGGGCTGCTCGCGGAGACGCGGGTCGCCGTCGCGCCCGGCGAGGGCTTC
>JAICGP010000286.1 GCA_025923055.1 Thermoleophilia bacterium | reverse complement strand
GAGCCGCAGGTAGGTTCGCTCGTAGGGCTGGATGCCGACGCGGCGCCGCACCTGCACGAGGCGCACGACGTTGAGCGAGGCGACGCTGACCGCGGCGGCGACGGCGGTGCCGACGAGCCCGAAGGCGGCGGTGAGGGCGACCGCCAGGCCGACGAGCAGCACGATCCCGACGGCGTTGTCGAGCAGGTCGATGCCGGTGAAGCCGGTCATGATCAGGATGAAGCCGACGCTTCCGGTCGCAACGTTGGCGAGCTGGCCGGCGAGCAGGATGCGCAGCGCCCCTTCCCCCGCCTCGTAGCGGCTCGAGAACGCGTGCAGGACGTCGTCCGCCCCGACGAAGAGGACGATCAGGAGCGGCAGCGTCGCCGCGAGCGCCCAGCGGGTGCTGCGCTTGAAGAGCTCGTCGAGGCGCCGCCGCTCGCCGCGCGCGTGCAGGTCGGCCGCGAACGGCGAGAAGACGAGGTTGAGCGAGGTGAGGAAGAGGAGGAGCACCTGCGAGATGCGCGCCGCGGCCGCGTAGGCGTCCAGCTCGGTGCCGCTCTCGAAGGCGGCGAGCACCCACAGGTCGGCCCAGAAGATCGCCTGGGCGAGGAGAGCGGCAGGCGCCCGCGGGAGGCCGAACCGGAGGGCCTCGCGCACCTCCGCGCGGGTCGCGGGTCGCCCGGCGAAGGGCGCCGCCTCCCGGCGCCAGAGCGCCCAGGCGGCCACGGCGGCGAGGAGCCAGGAGGCGTCGTAGGCGAGGACCGCGGCGTCCGTCCCCCCGCCCGCCGCGAGGGCGGCGCCGGCGATCGCGATCCAGAGGAGGGGCTGCCCGATCCAGAAGACGTAGAGCGTCTGCCGCATCTGGCCCAGGCCGCGCGTGGCGCCGAGGTAGACCGTCGTCACGGCGATGAACGGAAGGCCCGCGGCGGCGAGCGCGATGACGCGCCCGTACTCGTCGTAGAGAGGCGCGGCGAGAGCGAGGAGGGCGGCGAGGACGATGCTCGCTCCGAACGCGACGACGACGCAGCGCTCGACGAGGCTGCGCAGATGCTCGGTCGCGCCGGCGCCGCGCCCGATCGCGACGAGCCGCACCGCGGCCAGGTCCATCCCGAAGCGGCTTCCCGCCGAGGCGACGAAGGCGACCTGGACGGCGACGGTGACGAGGCCGAAGGCACCCGGCACGAGCGAGCGGCCGAGCAGGATCTGGACGCCGACCGCCGCGGCGATTCCGACGAGGAGGCCGACGACGTTCGCCGCCGTGCCGGCGATCAGCGTGCGCTCGTCGCTCACGCGCGGGCTGCTACTCGAGGTAGCCGAGGCCGCGGAGGCGCTCCTCCACGAGGCGCTCCTCCTCCTCGCTGAAGACGCCGACCGCCTCGCCCGCCGGCGCGCGGCTCCACTCCGGATCGGGCTCGAGGCCGACCGCCTCGGCGATCCGGCCTGCGAAGTCGGCGAGCAAGATCTCCGGGCCCTCGCCGGGGGCGACTTCCGGGCCGGCCAGCACGTAGACGCCCTCCGGCCTGTGGTCGCCGGAGAGCCAGTCGGCCTCCTCGACGAGCCGGCGCGCGTGGGTGAGGCTGTAGAGCGGCGCGGGCTGGAGCAGCAGGTCGGGAGCGCGATCGAGGTAGGCGCCCGAGAGCGCTTCCTCCTTGCGCAGCACCGCGCCGACGGGCTTCCTGCCCGTCTCCGGGTCGGCGAAGGCGAGCAGCGCCTCGGCGAGCTCGTCGCGCACGCGCTCGTAGTCCGCGCGTGCCACGGTGCCGTTCGGCTCACGCCCGACGAGGTTGAGCGAGACGCCCTCGCCGGTGGAGACGACGCTCGTGTAGGCGGTCGTCTTCGCCCAGTCGATCGGCGGCGTCGGCACCGCGACGCGCCCGTGGAGGCGGAGGCGGTCGTAGACGACGCGGGCGACGGAGCGCACGCGGCCCCACGCCAGGAGGTTGACGAGCGCCGAGCCGCGCCCGAACTCCAGGACGCCGAGCCGCTCGAGCACCTTGTTCATGGAGACCGCACGCGTGACCGGCTGGTGCCCGTGGTCCGACATGAGGACGACGAGGTCGTCCTCGTCGGCCCGCTCGACCAGCGAGGCGAGCTCGCGGTCGAGCAGACGATAGAGGCCGCGCACGCGGTCGGCGACCGGGGACGACGCCGCCTCGTAGTGCGAGGGATGGCCGGCGTGGACGTACTCCAGCAGGCAGTGCTGGAGTCGGTCCGGCGAGACGAAGACGATGCAGGCCGCGTCCCAGTCCTCCTCGTCGAGGAGCGTGCGCATCGCGGCCGCCCGCTTGCGTGTCAGCTCCTCGAGATCGGAGACGAGCTCGAGGGGCCGGCCGCGGAAGGTCGTCCAGGAGCCGCCGTTGATCGGCCACCCGAGGCGCGGGCCGGCGTCGGGCGGCGAGCTGTAGGTTGCGCCGGGCGGGACGACGCCGCCCGCGATCGCCACGCCCCGGAGCTCGGGCGGCGGGTAGGTGAGCGGGACGTTGACGAGGAGCGTGGTCTTCCCGGCCTCGGAGAGCCGCTCCGGCCAGGTCGGCGCGAGGATGGAGCGCGACGACACGGGAAGCCGGCGCGTCGCTCCCGGCCGGTACTCGAGGATGTCGAAGACCCCGTGGCCGCCCGGGTCGCGCCCGGTCAGGAACGTCGGCCAGGCGGCCCAGGAGTGGGACGGGAGGCAGGAACGGGAGACGCCCCGGCTCCCGCGCTCGACGAGCGCCTGCAGAGCGGGCAGCTCGCCCTCGGCGAGGAGCGGATCG
>JAICGP010000285.1 GCA_025923055.1 Thermoleophilia bacterium | reverse complement strand
CTGATGCCCGTCCTGACCGTCCGCCAGGCCCGGGAGCGCCGCCACCGGCGGGTGCGCCGGAAGATCATGGGGACCGCCGAGCGGCCCCGCCTCACCGTGCGCCGCTCCAACCGGGGCATCGAGGCGCAGCTCGTCGACGACGTCGACGGCACGACGCTGGCCTCCGCGAGCCACCTCGGTCTGAAGAAGAGCTTCAAGGGCTCGAAGACCGAGCAGGCGGCCGAGGTCGGGAAGCTGCTCGCCGCGAACGCGAAGAAGGCCGGGGTCGAGACGGTCGTCTTCGATCGCGGCGGCTACCTCTACCACGGGCGCGTGAAGGCGCTCGCCGACGGAGCACGCGAGGGAGGACTCACGTTTTGAGCACAGTCGAACGGCAGGTCGAGCGCAACCTCGAGATCGACGCCCGCGAGCTGAAGGAGCGCGTGGTCGAGATCAACCGCGTCGCCAAGGTCGTGAAGGGCGGCCGCCGCTTCTCGTTCACGGCGCTCGTCGTGATCGGCGACGAGGTCGACCGGGTCGGCGTCGGCTACGGGAAGGCGCGCGAGGTCCCGCTCGCCATCTCGAAGGCCGTCGACGACGCGAAGAAGAACCTCTTCCAGGTGCCGAAGCACGGCCAGACGATCACCCACGAGGTGCTGGGGCGCTCCGACGCCGCCCGGGTGCTCCTGCGCCCCGCGAGCGAGGGTACCGGCGTCATCGCCGGCGGCGGGGTGCGCGCCGTGCTCGAGCTCGCCGGCATCCGCGACATCCTCGCCAAGAGCCTCGGCAACCCGAACCCGATCAACCTGCTCAAGGCCACCGTGAACGGCCTCCAGAGCCTGCGCCGCCCCGAGGAGGTCGGGCGCATTCGCGGCAAGCGGGTCGAGGACATCCTCTTCCCGCGCGCGGCCGAGCAGGACGAGACGACGACCACGGCTCCCGCCTCCGGCGAGGCGGCGGCCGCCCCAGCGGATGACGAAGCTGAAGATCACCCAAGTTCGTAGCCAGATCGGCGAGACGGAGCGCCACCGCGGCACCCTGCGCGCGCTCGGCCTCGGTCGCATCGGCCGGTCGACCGAGCGCGAGTCGAGCCCAGAGACGCTCGGCATGCTCCGGAAGGTCCGCCATCTCGTGAAGGTCGAGGAGTCCTAGCCGTGCCCGCGGAAGAGCGCGACGAGCTCACCCTCTCGAACCTGAAGCCCGCCCAGAAGCGGCGCGCGCGCAAGCGCGTCGGCCGCGGGCTCGGCTCGGGGAAGGGGCGCTACTCCGGCCGCGGGATCAAGGGCCAGAAGGCGCGCTCGGGCTCGCATACGATGCGCGCCGGCTTCGAGGGCGGCCAGATGCCGATCTACATGCGCCTGCCCAAGCAGCGCGGCTCGACCTCGAAGGACGCCATGCCGATCGGCCCGCACCGCACGTCGACGGTGCCGGTGAACCTGCGCGACCTCGAGCGGGTCTTCGACGACGGCGCCGAGGTGACGCTCGAGGCCATGGTCGAGAAGGGCCTGATCAAGAACACCCGCACGGACGTGAAGGTGCTCGGCCAGGGCGAGCTGACGAAGAAGCTCGCCGTCACCGCGCACGCGTTCTCCGCCTCCGCGCGCGAGAAGATCGAGGGCGCGGGCGGCTCCGTCAACGCGCTCCGTCCGCCGCGGGAGGAGAAGAGGAAGCGCTCCAGGAAGGGATCCGCGCCCGAGGAGAGCGCGGAGCCGGCCGAGACCCCCGAGCCGACGGAGGCCTCCGGGGGGGAGGAGGCGTAGGTGTTCTCCTGGCTCACGAACGCGTGGCGCGTCCCGGAGCTCCGCCGCCGCCTGCTCTTCACGGCCGGGATCCTGGCCATCTACCGGCTCGGGAGCTGGATCCCGGTCCCCGGCGTCGACTCCGACCAGATCGAGGCCTACTTCTCGGGCCAGGGCGGCACGATCCTCGGCCTCCTCAACATCTTCTCGGGCGGCGCCCTGAGCCAGTTCGCGGTCTTCGCGCTCGGGATCATGCCGTACATCACGTCCTCGATCATCCTGCAGCTGATGACCGTGGTGATCCCGCGGCTCGAGCAGCTCCAGAAGGAGGGGGAGAGCGGCTACGCGAAGATCAACCAGTACACCCGCTACCTGACGGTCGTTCTCTCCGCGCTCCAGGCGATGGGGTACTCCTACCTCTTCAGCCGCCAGGGCGCGCTCGATCTGACCGCCGGCCGCTTCGTCCTCATCGTCGTCTCCCTGACCGCCGGCTCGACGCTCCTCATGTGGATGGGCGAGCTGATCACGAAGCGGGGCGTCGGCAACGGCATCTCGCTCCTCATCTTCGCCTCGATCCTCGCCGGGCTCCCGGGCGGCATCCGCGCCTGGTGGGCGGGCGACGCCTTCGAGCGGCTCATGTTCCCGCTCATCGCGCTCGCCATCATCGTGGCGGTCGTGTTCGTGCAGGAGGGCCAGCGGCGGATCCCGATCCAGTACGCGAAGCGCATGGTCGGCCGGCGGATGACCTCGGGCGGCTCGACCTACATGCCGCTGCGCGTGAACATGGCCGGCGTCATCCCGATCATCTTCGCCGCGGCGATCATGGCCTTCCCGCCCACCGTCGCGCAGTTCTTCCCGCAGACGCAGACGTTCATCAACGAGAACTTCTCGCCGACCGAGCTGCCCTACCTGCTCCTGCAGGGCTTCATGATCGTGATCTTCACGTACTTCTACACGGCGGTCCAGTTCAACCCGATCGACCAGGCGGACAACCTGCGCAAGCACGGTGGCTACATCCCGGGCAT
>JAICGP010000284.1 GCA_025923055.1 Thermoleophilia bacterium | reverse complement strand
TCGAGGCCGACGACGTCGAACTCCTCGCCGAGGAAGCTCGCCTCGCCGCCCTCGACGAGCAGCTGCACGTACTCGAGGTTGGCCGAGATGTACGCCTCCGAGAGGAGCCGGTTGAGCCGGTAGACGAGCGCCTCGGTCTGGAGCTCGAAGCGGCCGGCGAGGCCCCCGCGCCCGGTGCGGAGCTGGAGCTCGGGGCTCTCGACCATGCCGCGCAGCTTCGAGGCGAAGCCGCGCGGCACGACGATCGCCGCCACGACCTCGCCGGTCTCGAGCCGCCGCTCGGCTTCCTCCTCGTCCATCGGCACGAGCTCGGCCCGGTCGTTCACCTGCTCGATGACGTTCTCCACGTCGAAGCTCTCGCCGGCGATCGACAGCTCGTCCGGCAGCCCGTCGAGGTCGACGAAGGCGACGCGCGGCTGGTCGGACGCGAAGCGCACGACGAGGCCGACGAGCCCCGCGAAGAGGAGCGGGTAGAGGACGAGCGCCGCGAGCAGCGCCGGCGAGCGGCGCAGCACGAGCAGGTCCTTCGCCAGCAGGAGCCGGACGCGCCTCACGCGAACACGTCCGCGTCGGGTGAGCGCTCGTACTCGGCGATGGAGCCGTCGAAGACGACCTCGCCGTCGAGCAGCACGGCGACGCGATCGGCGAAGCGCGCCAGCTCCTCGAGGTTCTGCGTCACGAAGACGACGCCTCCGCCGCGGTCGCGAACCCGCCGGCCGACGTCCCAGAAGCGGCGGCGCTGGCGCGGGTCGAGCGAGGCGGTCGGCTCGTCGAGCAGGAGCACGTCCGGGTCGGCGAGCAGGGCGATGGCGAGGTTGAGACGCTGCTGGTTCCCGAGCGAGAGCTCCGAGCCGAGCCGGCCGTCGTCGGGGAGGTCGACCAGGCGGAGCAGCCTCGCCGCCGCCTCGGACGGCTGCGCGACGCCCTCGAGGCGCGCGAAGAGCTCCAGGTTCTCGCGCGGGGTCAAGCGGCCGTACTGCGCCGGACGCTGGGGCACCCAGCCCACGCGGCGGGCGCCGGGCCCGGCGACGACCGACCCGCGGTCGGGGCTGAGCGCTCCCGCGAGGATGGAGAGGAGCGTCGACTTGCCGGCGCCGTTGGGGCCCACGAGCGCCAGCACCTCGCCGGCGCGGACGTCGAGATCGGTCGGCGCGAGCGCCGCATGACGCCCGTAGCTGCGGCAGATCCCGCGCGCCTCGAGCAGAGCGCTCACGAGTGCGGGGGCCGTCCGCTCGCCCTGGCAGGGTGATGAGGGACGGCGAGCACGCCGCAAGGCTAGCAATGCCGCTCGGGCACCGCGTCTTCGACCAGGAGCACGAATCCCCTGGAAATAAGGGTAATGTCGTCGATCTCTGGGGTCTCGACGACGACTGGTCATTCGGGACTGACGGCGCCCTCGCGCTCCAGCCCGAGCCGGCGGAGGCCGGCGACGGTGCCGGCACGACGCCCGTTCCGGCCTTCCGGAGTCGCCGCCGCTTCCGTTTGCCCCGACAGGGGACCTCCCTTAAGGTGCCGCGGATGGCTACGACCGAAGCCGCCGGCTTCGCAGCGCGAGCCCGCCGCAGACAACGGGAGGCAGCACGCACGAAGGCACGCCGGGCGCGCCGCACGGCGGCGCTCGTCGTCGTCGCGAGCGGGTGCCTCGTGGCGCTGCTCCTGACCGCCTTCGGCGCCGGCGATCGCCAGGCGGTGACGATCACCGGCCCGGCGCCGGCCGAGCGGCTCCTCCCGGCCGGCCCGCCGCGCCCGCAGATCGTCGCCATGCAGGACTCGCTCCGGCTCCAGCTACCCGTGAACCAGAGCCGCGTCACCGTGCTCGGCTACCACGCCGCGGGGACCGACGCGCTCCCGCTCGACCCGGTGGGGACCCAGGCCAACGCTGGCCTCGTCGAGCGGTTCTTCCGCAAGCTCTTCGGGTCGGGCGGATCGGACGTGCGCTACTACGTGCTCGACGGCGGCGTGGGCGCCGGAACGGGCGGCCTCGACGTCGGGGCGCCGGTCGACACCGACGTCTACGCGCCCGTGGACGGAAGCGTCATCGCGGTCACCGACCACGTCGTCAACGGGAAGGCGTACGGCGTCCAGATCGACATCCAGCCGGCGGGCAACCCGGGCGTCGTCGTGACGCTCGAGAACCTCCGGGCCGATCCGGCGCTGACCGTGGGCTCCACGGTCTCGGCCGGCCGGACGAAGATCGGCCGCGTCATCGACCTCTCGCACGTCGAGCGGGCCGGGCTCGCCCGCTATACGCAGGACAACGGCCAGCACGTGCACCTCGAGGTGCAGACGGCCACCGGGCTGACGGGCCCCTGAGGATCCTCTTCATCGGCGACGTCTTCGGCCCGCCGGGGCGGCGGGCGGTGACGGAGCGGCTGCCGGAGCTCCGGCACGAGCTGGACGTCGACTTCTGCGTCGTCAACGGCGAGAACGCGGCCGACGGCGTCGGGCTGACGGCGAAGCTGGCCGAGAAGCTCCTCGGCGCCGGCGCCGACGTCCTCACGACGGGCAACCACGTGTGGCGCCACCGCGACCTCGTCCCCGTGCTGGAGGCGAGCCCGCGGATCGTCCGTCCGGCGAACTTCGGCGACGCGGGCATCCCGGGCACGGGGCTCACGGTCGCCGAGGCGCGGGACGGGACGAACGTCGCGGTCGTCAACCTCCAGGGCGCCCTCTTCATGGCGACGCCGGTGCACCCGTTCCGTATGGCGGAGGCGCTCGTCGCGGAGGCAAGCTCGCGCACGCCCGTCGTG